>NZ_LTCC01000014.1:0-52511 GCF_002894025.1 Moraxella sp. RCAD0137 | reverse complement strand
CCGAACTCAGAAGTGAAACGTCTTAGCGCCGATGGTAGTGTGGTTCGCCCATGTGAGAGTAGGTCATCGTCAGCACCTTATTTGAAGCCCCCTTACAGAGATGTGAGGGGGTTTTTGTTGGGGGGTTACATACACTTACCGATTAGTAACCAAATACCTGTCAATCATTGCCAAACTCCTACTGATGCAATCAATTAATAGCTTATAATAAGTTGAATGCTTGATAAGCATTTGTTATTGATTTTCACATTTTGAATTGGAGTATTATGCGAATTCATACTACAGTAGGTAGACGCCCTTCTTGGCGTGGTATTTTTGCAGGCCTATTAATGGGTCTGGTTGTTTCTATGGCCATGCTGGCATTGGCATTGGTCCTTGGTTCATTTTTATCATTAGATCTTAGAGGTGCTGGTGTCGCAGCGGGCATTTATGCAGCGATTACGGCATTGATCAGCGCTTTTGTCGCAGGCTTTTTTGCTGTGAAAGCTTCTGCTCCAGAGGCGATATTTGGCGATGGCACAGATATTTTGCCAAAAGATGCGACATTGACAGGTATCTTGACAGCTGCGGCAATTGTGGTGATTTCTTCTGTATTTGCGATGAGTAGCGTATCAAGCGTGGTTAGAACAACTGGCAGTGCTGTTGGCACAGCCGCTAGCGCTTTAGGCGGTGCTGCCAGCACAGTGACTTCAACGGCAGCGACTGCAGTTGGCGTCGGCGCGGTGAATTCTGATGGCGAGATGAAAAATCGTGCACAAGAATTGTACCAAAAAGCCACAGGTAATATCAGTCGTCAAGACATTGAAAACTGGGTTGCAAAAAACAATGACACCTTTGATCAAGCGCAAATTCATGCTACTGTGAATGTACTTGAGGGTATGTTGAATAAAACCCAAAATGACTTGTCACAGATGGATTTTACTAATATCGATGATTATGCCAAAAAACGCGCTGATGAAGTTCAAGCTGTTTTGACTGGTGATGAACTGGTTAACCGCCTACAGGCTCAAGGCTTGTCTCAAGCACAAGCTGTGGAAGTTCAACAAGAAACCTTGGCTTCTTATCAAGAGTACCGTACAAATACTGAACAAGCAATTGCCGATGCTCGTGTTAAAATGGAGCAAACACTACGAGCTGCAGAAGAAGCTGGTCGTAAAGCTGCTTTGTACTCAGGCTTGTTCTGGCTGATCAGCACCTTGCTAACATTTGTTGCCAGTATTTTTGGCGCCAAAACTGCGGCTGCAAACTACCGCTTGGCAGCACCGATTGTGCGCGATGAGGATAAGCGTCAGTATTGATTACTGTTAGTTGTTCTTTTAAAGTTAAAAAACTCGCCCTTGTGGCGGGTTTTTTTGATGATGTTTGATTGACACCCTGTGCCAACCCGAATCAAGCCATAGGCGCTGCTTACTTTTGAGGACGGATTATTTTTTTTGGTACACATGGCCGATTGAGTTTTGGGGTTGGCGGGTTTTGTTGGCGTTTTGTCTTGTTAGCTAGTGCTTATAAAATCTATGTGCTAAAATATATCAAATTTTTCTGACTGAAATTTATGTCAATCCAGTTACCGCCTTACAGACCGATTAAAAAGCGCAGTGGCATCAAGGTGATGATGGCTGCCTTGCATGCATTGTTAATGCGTGAGCTTCAGACGCGATTTGGCAGCTATCGTTTGGGCTATTTGTGGGCGCCGCTTGAAGTGCTGCTGCAGGTATTGCTGCTGCTGATTATTTTTGGCACGGTCATGCAAAGAGTACTGCCTGGAATGAATTATTCTTTGTTCTTGGTTTCGGGCATGGTACCATTTTTCATGATGCAGCACATTGCCAATAGATCTTTGGGTGCGGTTGAGGCCAATCAAGGCCTGCTCATGTACCGTTCAGTGCGACATATTGATATCATTATTGCCAGATCGTTTCTTGAGCTGGTGATTTACTTTTTTACTTTTGTTTTGTTGCTATTGGGTTTGATGTTTTTTGGCATCGGCTTTGATATGGCGAATTTGCATATTGTGCTTGTCGGATGGCTGGGCATGTTTTTATTCAGCTTGGGACTTGCTCTGATTTTAATGATTGTTGGTTATTATGGTGGTGAGATTCGTAAAATCATTAGTATTCTTTTCACCATCTTGTATTTTACTTCTGGAGTGATCTATTCGGTTCATATTGTGCCTGAGCCGTATTTGAGCTATTTGATGTATAATCCATTTATCCATAATCTTGAGATGATGCGTCATGCGTTGTCACCAACTTATCCAATTTATCATGTCAGTTGGGCTTATTTCTGGGGTTGGGTGGCTTGTGTGATGTTTTTAGGATTGGCACTATACAAGGTCTGTGAGCGCGATTTGATTCGCAGTAAGTGATTGCTATGATTCATATAAATAATATCACCAAATCTTTTATGACCCCGCATGGCCGTCATTTTTTATTCAAAGATTTAAATTTGGTCATCGAAGACAAGCAAAGTGTCGGTTTGCTTGGTCGAAATGGTGCAGGTAAATCAACGCTCTTGCGCATTATCTGTGGACTTGATGAGCCTGACAGCGGTGAAGTCATTACCAACTCAACCATCTCATGGCCTGTGGGTGTGGCAGGTGGCTTTCAGGGTAGTTTGACAGGCCGTCAGAATGTTCGTTTTGTCTGCCGACTGTATTCAAGTGGTGATTATATCGAAGAAAAAATCCGGTTTGTTGAAGAATTTGCAGATATCGGCAAATATTTTGATATGCCAGTCAAAAGCTACTCATCTGGTATGAAAGCGCGGTTGACCTTTGGTTTATCGCTGGCTTTTGATTTTGATTATTATATGCTCGACGAAGCTGGTGCTGTGGGCGATGCAGCATTTCGTAAGCGCAGTGAAGAGATCTTGCAAGCACGGCGCGAGCAAGCTGGGTTTTTGGTAGTGTCGCATAATTTGGGCGATATTGAGCGCAATTGTGATCTGGGCATTGTCCTGATGGATCAGACCGCAAAAGTATTTTATGATGTAAAACAAGCAATTGAGGTGTATAAAGAGCATGTCCATCAAGCTAAAAAATAAACGCATCAACCAATGGCTGTTTGTCATTGTGGTCATCGCGCCTTGGATTGCCATCATTTGCTACATGCTTATGTTTGCTGCGCCGCGCTATGTCAGCACCTCAAATGTTGTGGTGAAGCAAGTCAGCGAGCAGGGAGTATCTGCAACGGGCATTTCTGCATTATTGGGTGTGAATAATACCAATCGTGATGATGCTGTGTATCTCACTGAGTTCATTTTATCGACGGATTTGGTGAATAAGCTGGATCAGCGCTTTAATTTTCGGGAAAGCTATCATCTGGATGGCCGTGATTTTATCAATGAAATCGACCAAGAGGCTTCTCAAGAAGAGTTGGTTGATTATTATAAAAAACGAGTTTCAGTCAGCTTGGATGAAGTTAGTTCGATTTTAACAGTTTCTACCCAGGGATTTACGCCTGAATTTGCGCTTGAATTAAACCAAGCCATCTTGGATGAATCTGAGCGCTTTGTTAATGACATCTCCAATAAAGTCGCCAGTGAGCAGCTGACTTTTGTAACAACACAAGTCACTGATGCTGAGAATCGCTTAAACGAAGCCAAGCAGCGACTGTTGGATTATCAAAATACCAACGAGGTATTTGATCCACAAACCAACGCACAAATTGTCAATCAAGTCATCGCAACGCTGCAAGGGCAATTAAGCAGTCTGCGAACCGAAGAGCGTCAGCTGCTCAGTTATTTAAATCCAGAAGCGCCTCAGGTGGTGAGTCTGCGTAGCCAGATCGCCTCTGTTGAGCGACAAATTCGCGAAGAGCAAGCCAAGCTGACTTCACCGCGCAATAGCCGACTCAATGCTCAGGCAGCTCAGTTTGAATCCATCAAAGCCGATGTGGAGTTTGCCAATGAGCTTTACAAACTTGCCCTGACTTCATTTGAAAGCGCGCGCATTGAAGCTGTCCGCAAGATGAAGAATTTGGTCATCATCACATCCCCTCATGCTGCTGAAGATGCGCAGTATCCACGCTATTTGTATGTCATCGGCACATCTTTGGCGCTGTTGTTGATTTTATACGGATTTGTGGTTTTGATTTTAGCAATCATTCGTGACCACTCTAAGTAGGAAAAGCTATGTTTAAAAAATCATTACTGGTATCTTGCATTGCGACTTTGTCGATGAGTGCAGCTTTGGCCAATACCACATCGAGCAATACAGGTCGTCTTGCGGTGATGGCAAATGCAGGTCAAGTGCCTGCAGAAGCCACAGCGGCTGAAGCTGTAGCGGCAGCCAGTCTTGGCAGCAGCGCTGTCATCAACAACACCAGTGCTTATCAACAAATCACGGATGTCAATCGCACACAGCCAAAAATCTTTGGTGAGCAGCTGTTTCGTGGTGCATTTTCAACGACATCAGGTTCGACATTCAATGACAGTTATGTCATCAATCCTGGCGATAATGTGCAAGTGCGAATGTGGGGCGCGTATCAGTATGCTGCGACAATGACCGTTGATCCACAGGGTAATATTTTCCTGCCAAATGTCGGTCCTGTACGCATTGCAGGCATTCAAAATGGCCAGCTTCAATCCGTTGTCCAAAATGCCATCGGTCGTATCTATCGCTCAAATGTCGGCGTCTATGCATCGCTTGAGCAGGCGCAGCCGGTGAAAGTGTTTGTGACAGGATTTGTCAATCAGCCTGGTTATTATGGCGGGTTGGCAGCAGATTCGGTACTTAGCTATCTGGATCGTGCTGGGGGTGTTGACCCAGAGCGCGGCAGTTATATTGACATCCAAATTCGCCGCAATGGTCAAGTGGTGCAGCAGGTGAATTTATATGACTTTTTGATTGCAGGTCGTCTGCAGCCGTTTGCATTTCGTGATGGCGATGTGATCACTGTTGCGCCACAGAAGCAGACTTTTAGCATCACAGGCCGTGTCCAAAATCCTTATATTTTTGAATACAATGTGCCCAATTTGACAGTGGCGGATGTGCTGTCGGTGGCCAATCCTCTGGCTGACGCAACCAATATCAGCATCACCCGAGCCTCAGGGCGTGCGCAGACGGCCGAGTATTACCCATTATCGGAGGCCGATCGCATTTCGGTGAACAATGGGGATGCTTTGGTGGTGACATCTGATCGCTATGCAGGCACGATTGCGGTACAAGTGACGGGTGCGCATAAAGGTAATGGTGCGGTGATTTTGCCACATGGTGCTCGCCTAAAAGATGTCATTGCACAGCTTGAGCCATCTAGCCTTGCCAATATCCAAAACCTGTCAATTTATCGTAAATCCGTCGCTGAGCAACAAAAGCAGGCCATCAATCAGGCACTTGATCGTTTGGAGGCCATGACTTTATCCACTCAGTCCGTGACTCGTGAAGAGGCACAGCTGCGTGCTGAAGATGCCAAGTTGGTTGAGCAATTCATCGCAAAAGCACGCCGCATTGAGCCGGCTGGTCGTATTGTTGTGGTGCCAAATTCATGGCAGGACATCATCTTGCAGCAAGGCGATATTATTCACATCCCAGAGCAGACCTCAGTGATTACAGTGAATGGACAGGTGCGCGCCCAGGGTGCATTAACTTTCGAACCAAGTTTGACAGTGGCTGATTATATTGCCAAATCAGGTGGCATGGATGAAAATGCTGACCCAAATAATATTTTGGTGATGCAGCAAAATGGCGAAACTAAGGTGGTGAATACCGCTTACCGTGTTCAGCAAGGCGATGAAATTATGGTCTTGCCAAAAGTAAAAACTCGCCGTATTGAAATTGCTCGTGGAATCTCGCAGATTTTTTATCAGCTTGCAGTGGCTGCCAGCGTGATTGTGGCCTTGTAACCTAAGTTTGAATCTGCGATGATCGAGCAGGCAAAGATTGGTGAGTTTATCACCACAGGCCATGGTATCGTCAATAATAATCGTTTATTGGCGATTGCACTTGGCGTGCCTGTACGCGCTTTGGGTAAGCAGTCTTTTAAGAATTGGTTTGGTAGTAAAAATACGCTTGATGCACATACAGCAGTGTTGACGTGGGGGCAAAAAGCATCTGCCAATAAAGCTCGCCAATTTGCCAAACAAGCCAATCTGCCACTATCGACGGCTGAAGATGGCTTTTTACGCTCGCTGGATAGTGGGATAAAAAGTCGCTATGGGGCAAGTTTTGTGCTTGATGACTTGGGGATTTATTTTGATGTGACAATGCCATCACGACTGGAGCAGCTGATTGCTGATCGTGTGGCGTGTTGGTCAGATGATGATGCTTGTCGTGCCAAGTCATTGATCAACAAAATAATTCATCATCAATTATCCAAATATAATCCCAGCACGCCACACGTACAGACTTTGCCGCCGCACAGTACATTGGTTATCGACCAAGTAGCGGGCGATGCCTCAATCCAAGGGGCGGGCGCTGATTCTACTGCATTTTATCGGATGTTGCTTTCAGTCTTACAATCACATCAGCAAATCAATATCAAAGCGCATCCTGCTGCCAAAGTGGGTTTTTTGGTGGATGAATATGGGCAACTCAATCAAGATGCGGTTAATTATTTATTGAGCCAGGGTATCAGCCAACAAAAACTGGTAGATATCCATATCATTAAACACGCCGTCAATCCCATTGCACTATTAAATCAAGCCAAGAGCGTCTATACTGTCAGCTCGCACCTAGGCTTTGAAGCACTGATGATGGGCAAGGTTGTGCATTGCTTTGGGGTGAGTTGGTATAGTGCTTATGGGTTGACCTGTGATGATGGCATCTGTGCTGATGATCAAATGGCGAAGCTGTATCGGCTAGTCAAGGCACGTCGAGCGGCATTGGGTGTAGAAACTGTCAATCTTGAGCAGCTGTTTTTTGCCAGTTATATCGATTATAGCCATTATGCCGATCCTGCCACAGGTAAAGCCTGTCAAATTGAGGCGGTGATTGACTATCTGATTCGTAATCGTGATTGGCAATCTCGCTTGGCAGGTGATGTATTGGCTTATGAGTTTAGCCGATGGAAAGTGGGCTTTGTCAAAGGTTATGCAGGCTTTCCTGAGGTGAATTTGGTGTTTAAGGCAAAGACCAAAATGCGTCTATTGTTCAGCGATAAACTCAATAGCCGTCGTGCCACGCGAGACGATAAGCTTGCTTTGACACCTTTGGCACAAAAACCAAATCAGCGGTATTTGGTTTGGGGTTTGGCTGCTAAGCGTAGCCTTGCTGACAAAATCCATATTTATCAAAATCAAACCAATCCTGCCATCATCTGCATGGAAGATGGCTTTATCCGCTCCAACGGCCTTGGGGCGACACTGCTTGAGCCATTGTCTGTGGTCATGGATGATGTTGGCGTGTATTATGATGCCACAGCGCCATCACGACTTGAACAAATTTTACAAAGCATCACCTTGGATGATGATCAAGCCGAGCGTGCTAGGCTCTTACACCAATCACTACTTGACAGGCAGGTCAGCAAATACAATGTCGGCAAAGTCAATGATGCATTGAGCGACTTACTTAGTCAGCTGATCGTCCAAAAGCCATCTGCCAAAGTGCGTCTGGTTATAGGCCAAGTCGAGGACGATGCATCGGTACAAAACTGCACCAGTATCATCAAAACCAACACCGACCTGCTCAAACAAGTACGAGCCGATCATCCCGATGACATCATCATCTATAAGCCGCACCCTGACATTGAAGCAGGGCTTCGTGTGGGCAAAGTCGATGACGCCACGCTCAAACTTGCCGACATCATCGCTCATGATACCGCCATGCCGCAGTGCTTATCGGTGTGTGATGTGGTACATACCATCAGCTCGCAGACGGGTTTTGAGGCACTGCTACGAGGTGTGGCAGTGGTGTGTTATGGGATGCCGTTTTATGCTGGATTTGGCTTGACGACTGATGTTGTTGAAAGTGATAACTTGCCCAAACAAGCCGCCATTGCACGACGCACTCGCCAAGTGCCACTGAGTTTAGAGGCGCTCATTCATGGCACGCTGATTGACTATCCTGTGTATCGATTGCCGCATGGTTATGGTCTTGCCAGCGTCGAGCAGGTGATTGATTATTTGTACAATCAGCAGCAGGGCACCTCCAAGCCATCCCTTAAAAAACGCATCATCCAAGCGGCCAAAACCAATTTTATGCGCCTACGCAGGTTTACGATTTAATAAAAGAAAAACAGCTGATTTGTGCTAAAATAGCGGTTTGGTTTATGATCATTAATCAAAGACAGCCTTTTGCCATCTTGATTTAGGTGAATGCCTTATGTCTGCATCCATGAAACGACTGCTCGATCATCGTCGCATCTTGCTCTTACAGGGTAAGATGGGGACTTTTTTTTGTCGTTTTGCGACATTTTTGATGGATGGTGGCCGCACGGTACATAAGATCAATTTCAACGCAGGCGATGCATTCTTTTATTGTCATAAAGACAAGATGAGTAACTATCGCGGGTCGCTTGCTGAATTTGATACATTCATCACACAGCTTATCGCTGAATATCAGATCGATGCAGTGGTCTGTTTTAATGATTGCCGACCATATCATACCATCGCCAAAGCAGTCTGTGAGCGGCGCGGTGTGTCATTTTTCGTCTTCGAAGAAGGGTATCTACGACCAGATTATATCACGCTTGAAGAGTATGGCATTAATGGCTACTCACAGTTGGATGCAGCACAAGTCGCGCATTTTGATAAGGCCAATGACGCACCAAAATACACCGCCAACCGATTTTGGCGACTGTGCGCAGCTAGCATTGTTTATTATGCCATCGTTTTTCTTGGCCAAAGATATTATCCGCACTATGAGCATTATCGGGGATTATCCATTTGGCAAGAGATGATGGCGTGGCTGATTGCCCCGATTCGTAAAGCGGTGCGTTATTATCCTGATAAAGCCCTACAAAAACGCTTGATGCATGAAGCAAGTGGCCAGTTTTATTTGGTCAGCTTACAAGTGCATAATGATTCGCAAATTACTCACCATAGTGATTATGCCGATGTGACTGAGTTTATTCGGGAAGTGATGGTGTCCTTTGCTAGATCTGCCCCACAAGGTACGCAGATTTTATTCAAGCATCATCCGCTGGATCGTGGACATCGGGATTATAAGGGTTTGATTGCCAAATGGGCGGATGAGCTTGGGATATCAGGACGGGCGCATTATGGCTGTGATATGCACTTGCCAAGTCTGATTCGCCACAGCATCGGCATGATTACGGTCAATAGCACCACCGGCCTGCAGTCGATTTATCACAAAAAACCCACCAAAATCATGGGTCGGGCATTGTATGAC
The DNA here is from genome assembly GCF_002894025.1 of Moraxella sp. RCAD0137. Classification (NCBI taxonomy): domain Bacteria; kingdom Pseudomonadati; phylum Pseudomonadota; class Gammaproteobacteria; order Moraxellales; family Moraxellaceae; genus Moraxella; species Moraxella sp. RCAD0137. The sequence goes on along the minus strand of NZ_LTCC01000014.1, from coordinate 43,225 downwards.
ATCCAAGGACTGACCGATCAGCAAAGTCTAGATGAGTTTTGGACTCATCCAACTGCGCCTGATTATGAATTTTATCTGAAGTTTCGTGAATACCTGATCGAGCAAACGCAGCTCAATGGCTCATTTTATGGCACTTCACCGTGGGCATTGCCCTATATCCATGCCCAAGAAGTGGGCGTACCACCCAAAAAATCCAAATACCAATCCTTGGGCTGATGATTGTCGAGCTTTTAGCGACTGTTCAGCATACGACGCCCATGATGGGCGTTTTTTATGCAAATTATTTTATCAACTGATGATAAAAGATAGCGAAAATAAGGTAATTGGGGTACAATATTTGGTTTAACTTAACTTGTATCATCCCAACGCACCCCGAGTGTTTTATGACTGCCAAAAAACCGACTGATATTTCTAAGATTCGCAACTTTTCAATCATTGCTCACATTGACCACGGCAAAAGTACGCTGGCTGACCGCTTTATCCAAGTGTGCGGTGGCTTGTCTGACCGTGAGATGCAGGCGCAGGTGCTTGACTCGATGGATATTGAGCGTGAGCGTGGTATCACCATCAAAGCACAGTCGGTGACTTTGTATTATGATCATCCAAATGGCGAGCGTTATCAGCTGAACTTCATTGATACCCCAGGCCATGTGGACTTTAGTTATGAAGTGTCGCGCTCTTTGGCGGCGTGTGAAGGGGCATTGTTGGTGGTTGATGCCGCCCAAGGTGTCGAAGCGCAGTCAGTCGCCAACTGCTATACAGCGGTCGAGCAGGGCTTGGAAGTACTGCCTGTTTTAAACAAAATCGATTTGCCACAGGTGGAGCCTGAACGCGTCATCGAAGAAATCGAAGACATCATCGGTATCGAAGCGGTGGATGCGCCACGAGTGTCTGCCAAGTCAGGTCTGGGTGTGGATGAGCTACTGCAAGTCTTGGTAGAACGCATCCCTGCACCGGTAGGCGATCGTGATGCGCCACTACAAGCACTGATTATTGATTCTTGGTTTGATAATTATCTTGGTGTTGTATCATTGGTGCGTGTACGCCAAGGCTCGGTGGCAAAAGGCGATAAGATTTTTATCAAATCAACTGGCGAGAGCCATCTGGTGACATCCATTGGTGTGTTTACGCCAAAATCACTGGAGACAGATGTCCTACACGCTGGTGAAGTGGGCTTTGTGATTGCGGGCATCAAGGACATTCAAGGCGCGCCGGTGGGTGATACCATCACCCATGCCAAGACTCCTGATGTCGATAATATCCCAGGCTTTCAAAAGGTGACACCGCAGGTCTATGCTGGGATGTTCCCTGTTGATTCAAGCGATTTTGAAAAATTCCGTGAAGCACTACAAAAGCTACAAATCAATGATGCAGCACTGTTTTTTGAGCCAGATACCTCTGAAGCATTGGGCTTTGGTTTTCGCTGCGGCTTTCTTGGGATGCTGCACATGGAGATTATCCAAGAGCGACTTGAGCGTGAATATGACTTGGATTTGATTACCACTGCGCCATCGGTGATCTATGAAGTGGTCAAGAAAAATGGCGATATTGTCTATGTGGACAACCCATCCAAGCTGCCTGATGTCGGTGTGATCGCAGAGTTCCGTGAGCCGATTGCTCGCTGTCATATCCTAGTACCCCAAGAATATCTGGGCAATGTCATCACGCTTGCCATTGAGCGTCGTGGCGTGCAGGTGGATATGAAGTTTATGGCGCGCCAAGTACAGGTGGTGTTTGACATCCCGATGGGTGAAGTGGTGATGGATTTCTTTGATAAATTAAAATCTGCTAGCCGTGGCTTTGCGTCTTTGGATTATAATTTTGAACGCTATGAAGCCGATAAACTGGTGCGTGTCGATGTCTTGATCAATGGCGAAAAAGTCGATGCTCTAGCGATGATTTGCCATCAAGAGCACGCGCGTCGCCGTGGTGGTCAGCTTGTTGAGAAGATGAAAGAGCTGATTCCACGCCAAATGTTTGATGTTGCCATCCAAGCAGCCATCGGCAGCCAAATCATTGCGCGTAGCACGGTCAAAGCCATGCGTAAAGATGTTCTTGCCAAGTGTTATGGCGGTGATGTTAGCCGTAAGAAAAAGCTTCTTGAGAAGCAAAAAGCCGGTAAAAAACGCATGAAGCAAGTGGGTAGCGTTGAGATCCCACAAGAAGCGTTTTTAGCGGTGCTCAAAGTTGATAGCTAAGGCCAATCAAGCAGTTTGATTGAATAATTTGTACATATTTTATACCGATTGACTAATAGATGATACAAGCAGTTGTTATACTATGCCAATGGCAATCACGCCTAGCATCACAGCTGTAGGAGAGTTTGGTGGATTTTGATATTAATTTGATTCTTGTGCCTGTTACTTTGGTGTTTTTGCTGGTTTGGCTGCTGGATGTGCTGATTTTAAAGCAGCACCGCGTTGTCAAATCTTATCACACTGACATCAAACAAGCTGAAGACGCGCATGAAAAACAGCGTATGCGCATGAATGCTGCCTTGGCCAGCCATCAAATCACCGCCAATGCCGAAGCTTATATCCCGAACGAAACGACGCCTGCAGCAGTACAATCGGCGCATCAGGACTTCGTTGCCAGTCGTGTCAGATTGGCAAGTTTAAAAGGCAATCCGCCAAGCGAATCGACCTTAGTTCGCTGGGCGTATGAATTTTTGCCAGTGCTTGCGGTGATTGTGATTGTCCGCTCTTTTATCGTTGAGCCGTTTAATATCCCATCCTCATCGATGGTACCGACGCTTTATACGGGTGATTTTATTGCGGTTAATAAAACAGCTTATGGTCTGCGCTTGCCGATTACCCATACCAAAATCCTAGACACAGGCTCGCCTGAGCGTGGTGATGTGGCAGTATTTCGTTATCCTGTGAATGATAAAGTGTATTTTATCAAGCGTGTGATTGGCCTGCCTGGTGATACGGTGAGCTTTGATAAAGGGGTGCTGTCAATCAATGGTGAAAGGGTGAATACCACACCCGCCCAATATGATATGCCGCAGCCGTTGGTTGATCAGATGTATCCTGGTGTGATCAATCAGCAGCCAATCAGCGATGCTGATCGCGCTGCACTGGGTCGCGAAGAAGAGCGTTATGCGCGTTATCAGACCGAGCAGTTGGGCGAGCATACTTATTTGGCGCGCTATGTTGGTGAGCAAGGTATTCATCCTGATGAAGCGCTGGTACTACAAAGCCCTGAGGCATCCGTTGGCGGCAGTCAGTGGCGTGTTACAGTGCCAGAGGGGCAATACTTCGTGCTGGGTGATAACCGCGATCGCAGCCAAGATGGCCGCTTTTGGGGCTTTGTGCCTGAGGCCAATTTATCAGGCAAAGCCACTTATATCTGGATGCACAAAGAACCAGGCTTGAATCTACCGACATTTGGCCGAAATGGCGCGATTGATTGATACAGTTGCCGCGAGCCGACATCAGGATCCATGAGTGAATAAAAAAACCATAAAAATTGTCAAAAGCCCAAAAACTGCCCAAAAATCTTTAGGGCAGATGCCTTATTTTACCGATTTTGAGCTAGGATTGCCTGTGCTGTCGGCAAAACTTGGCCATCAATTTAGTGATTCAAGTCTGCCTAGGCGCGCTCTCACGCACCGCTCTTATGATCCCAAAAACAGCTACGAGCGATTGGAATTTTTGGGCGATGCATTGCTTGGTGTGATCATTGCGCGCAGCCTATTTTTGCGTTATCCACATCATGATGAAGGCAAGCTGACGCGTATGCGAGCGACTTTGGTGCGCCAAGAGACGCTGGTGCAGATTGCCGAAAAGCTTGAGCTGTCACGCCATCTAATCCTTGGTGTGGGCGAGCGTAAGGGCGGTGGTCGCCATCGTGCATCGATTTTGGCGGATGCAGTTGAAGCATTGATCGCAGCAATATATCTAGACAGCCGTGATGATGATTTGATTCATCGTCTGGTGATGGACTGGTATGGCGATCTGATGGATGAAGTCGGTCAAGAACAAGTCTTAAAAGATGCCAAATCGCGTCTGCAAGAGCTGCTGCAGGCCAATCAGCTGCCGCTGCCGATCTATGATCTCATTGAGACCCAAGGCAATGCGCCAAATCAAACTTTTGTTGTGCGCTGTACTGTGGCGGTTGCTGGCGCGCATGCCATCACCGAGACGGGTACATCACGCCGTATCGCTGAACAAAAATGCGCTGAATTGATGATCAATCAGCTCAATAAACTATCACAAAGCTAATCTGATATAAGCCAAGGAATCACATGACTGACGACACCAAAACTGTAAGCAACGAAGACACCATTGCGGCGTTTTTTGACAGCCAATCAACCCCGACCAATGACGCTTTTAAGGCTGGTTTTGTGGCGATTGTCGGCCGTCCAAATGTTGGTAAATCGACGCTGATGAACCACTTATTGGGTCAAAAACTTTCTATTACTTCACGAAAACCGCAGACCACACGCCATCGTATTCATGGTATCTTGACCAATGATGAGATGCAAATTGTTTTTGTTGATACTCCAGGTATCCACAGTAAAGAAGTGCGCGCGATCAATGAGCGTATGAACAAAGCGGCGATTTCGGCACTATCAGATGTCGATTTGGTGCTGTTTGTGGTCGATGGACTACAGTGGCGTGAAGATGATTTATTGACGCTCGAAAAATTATCAGCGACCAACCTGCCTGTGGTATTGGTAATCAATAAGGCGGATACCATTAAGGATAAGTCGCAGCTCTTGCCACACATCGAAAGCTTTAGCGAGAGTTTTGATTTTGCTGACATCGTACCCGTATCGGCACTGCGTCGCCACAATCTAGAACGCTTGGTGCAGGTGATTGGTGACTATCTGCCTGTACGTCCTGCAATTTTTGATGCTGAGCAGATTACTGACCGCTCGGAGCGTTTTTTGGCATCGGAGATTATCCGCGAAAAAATCATGCGTACATCAGGTGATGAAGTGCCTTATGATTTGACTGTGCAGATTGACACCTTTAAAGACGAACCTGCGCACCAAGACCCTGAGACAGGCAAATGGCGTCGTGCGGTGACTTTTATTGATGCGACGATTTTTGTGGAGCGAGCAGGTCAAAAATCCATCATCATCGGTGATAAAGGCGCTCGTATTAAGCAAGTCGGTATCGATGCTCGTAAAGATATGGAAGTGCTGTTTGACCGTAAAATCATGCTGACCTTGTGGGTGAAAGTCAAGCGTGGCTGGTCGGATGATGAACGTGCATTAAATAGCTTAGGTTATTGATTTTACCAGTATTATTGGTGAGTCTTTTGGAAGAATATCATGCGTGCCACCGCACTCAATGGCTATCTGTTGCACAGTCGGGCTTATCAAGAAAAACGCGCGATTTATCAGTTTTTCAGCTATGAGCATGGGGTGGTGCATGGCGTGGGTGCTCGGGGGATGCCGCTGTTTGCACCGATTTGGTTGATGGCAAATGGTGTCAATGCCCTAAAAAGCTTTAGCCAAATCAGTTTGGGCTTTCATCCAGACTTTGGAGCGGTGTGCGATGGCATGGATATCGATGATGTGCCAGCACCACAGATGGATGCGGTGAATTATCATCTAATCAAAGGGCGGGTGCAGTATGCGCTCTTGTATATGAATGAAGTGCTGTATAAGCTTTTGGCTGCTGAAAATCCTTGCCCCAAGCTTTGGCAAGTGTATCACACCAAAACCACCAAACTGCACGCACTTGACCGCCTAAAGCTTGATGATGCCGCTGAGATGCAGGCGATGCGACTGTATTTACGCCAGTTTGAGCAGGCGTTATTTGATGAGCTTGGCGTGGCGATGGATTATCAGGTGGATGGCGATGGCGTGCCGATCAATGCCGATACCGTGTATCGCTTTGTGCCGTTGACGGGGTTTGTTCCTGATGTGGCAGGCGTGGCAGATCGCTATGGCCAAACGGTGAAATTAAGCCGACAACGCTATCGTGGCGATGAGCTACTTAGGATGGCAAATGCAGTAGGCGATATGCAAGCACAGCTAGAGTGGATACCACAATTGAGCCAATTACAAAAAGAGCTGATGGATGCACTTTTGGACTACAAGCCACTCAATAGTCGCACGCTATGGCAACAGAGCATCCGTTATTTGAACTCGCAATAAAGGAAGTCTATCCATGAATACACCGCTATTAGGCGTCAATATCGATCATATTGCCACACTGCGTAACGCTCGTGGTGTTGGCTATCCTTGTCCAATCGAAGGTGCGCTGATTTGTGAGCAGGCGGGCGCTGAAGGCATCACTTTACATCTGCGTGAAGATCGTCGCCATATCCGTGACGCGGATGTCTATGAGATGGCAAAGCGACTGACTACACGCATGAACCTAGAAATGGCAGTCACTGATGAGATGCTTGCGATCGCCCTAGATGTACGACCTGCGTGGGTGTGCCTTGTCCCCGAAAAACGCCAAGAGCTGACCACCGAAGGCGGATTGGATATCGCTAATCTGCCAAATTTGGGTGAGTTTATTGATCGATTGCAGGCAGCAGGCATTCAAGTGTCGCTGTTTATTGACCCTGATATTCATCAGATTGATACTGCCATCACTTTGGGTGCTGATGCCATCGAGCTGCATACAGGTACCTATGCACACGCCACGCTTGATGGCGATGCTGCCAAGACCGCCGATGAACTGAGTCGCGTCAAGGCAGCCGTCGACCATGCTAAGGCGAAATCAACAATCTTGGTTAATGCAGGGCATGGTTTGACACGTCAAAATGTCGCTGCCATCGCCCAAATTGATGGCATTCATGAGCTCAACATCGGCCATGCACTGATCGCTGATGCGGTGTTTATGGGTCTAGATCAGGCGGTCAAGGCGATGAAGGCGGCGTTTGAGGCATAAATTGACACATAATTGTCATATCGGGCAAAAAATCGTAAAAAAATAGGATTTTTGTGTAATATTATGTGATTTTTCACAAAAAAGGGGTTGTAAATAATTTCATTTACCGTTAAGCTTTTAATACAAGCCATGATAAAAGCCTAAAACGGCATGGCTGCATCTGCCAAAAGTTACAAAAATTGTAACAGATTATTGGCAGATTACGGATAACTATGCTACAATAGGCACGGTAATCTTGAAAAACCAACCATTCCTTGGAGGAATTTATGAAATTTAATCAAATCGCTCTTGCAGTTTTGGCTGCTGGCGCTGCAACTGCAGCATCTGCTGGCGTAACTGTAACTCCGCTTATCGGTTACAACTATGTACAAGAAGACGCAGCTGCTGAAAAGCAACGCCGTCTATTCGAAACTGGTCGTCAACTAAACGATGCTCGTGATGGCGTTGAAAATCCAGCAAACGGTGGCGTAGCGCTAAAAAGCGACCTATACACTGGCCTAGCATTGGGCGTTGAACTAACTCCATCTACTCAACTACAAGTTGAATATGGCGTAACTAACCCATCAGCGCGTGCATCAGAAGATTCTTACTATGCCGCTGATCAAAACCGTTTCAGCGCTGAACAAGAGAACATCTCTGCAAACTTCCTAATCGGTACTGAGCAGTTCTCTGGCTACAACCCAGCTACCAAGTTCAAGCCATATGTGCTAGTTGGTGGTGGTATGCAAAAAACTAGCATCGAAAATGATGCTACATACTCAGCAACTTTAACTCAAACTGGTCTATCTGGTCAAGTTGATGCAGGTTCTGTAGTTGCTGACGCTGGTAAAGACACCATCGCTAACCTAGGTCTAGGCGCACGCTACCTAATCAATGACGCATTGGCACTTCGTGGCGAAGTCCGTGCTGAGCACAACCTAGACAATAGCTGGACTCAAGGTAAAGCTCTAGCAGGTCTAGAAGTTACTCTAGGCGGTCGTTTGGCTCCTGTAGTACCAGTAGCTCCACAAGTTGAGCCAGTAGCTCCAGTTGTGATCGATGATGTGGTTGTTGACTCTGACCGTGACGGTGTACCTGATCACCTAGACGCATGCGCAGACACTCCAGTAAATACTGTTGTTGACGCTCGTGGCTGCCCAGTACAAGTTAACCTAGTAGAAGAGCTACGCCAAGAACTACGCGTATTCTTCGACTACGACAAATCAGCAATCAAACCACAATACCGTGAAGAGGTTGCTAAAGTCGCTGCACAAATGCAAGAATTCCCGAACGCAACTGCAGTAATCGAAGGCCACGCTTCTCGTGATTCAGCTCGCTCAAATGCGCGTTACAACCAACGCCTATCTGAAGCTCGTGCGAACGCTGTGAAGTCTATGCTTTCTAACGAGTTTGGTATCGCTCCAAACCGTCTAAATGCAGTAGGTTATGGCTTCGATCGTCCGATCGCTCCAAACGACACTGCTGAAGGCCGTGCAATGAACCGTCGCGTAGAAGCTGTGATCACTGGTACTAAGACTACTACTGTAGATCAAACTAAAGACATGGTTGTTCAACCATAATTTAGCAAACATCCGATGATCTTTTGATAGATCATACGCTAAAAAAAGCCACCCAAATGGGTGGCTTTTTGTTTTTTGGTATCACCATGTTTGACGACACAATGATCATGTCTGGATTATTTAAGCATTGATATTTCACTGTTTTATCAAATATTTTAAAAATACCCAGGTTTTATGGTATAATAAGCAGTTATCCCAAAATCTTGGGATAAGATATTGTATCAAGACATTTTCACCAAATCTGGCATATTGCTAAGATTCACAATTTTATATGAGTATTTATGGCAAACGACATCAAGCACTTGCGTAACATCGCAATCATTGCTCACGTTGACCACGGTAAAACTACCCTAGTTGATAAACTTCTTCAGCAGTCTGGCGCACTGGGCGAGCGCTCAGGCGAAATCGAACGCGTGATGGATTCTAATGCTTTGGAATCTGAGCGCGGCATCACCATTTTGGCCAAAAACACCGCCATCAAATGGACGGACGGCCGCACTGGCACTGAGTACCGCATTAACATCGTCGATACTCCAGGCCACGCCGACTTCGGTGGTGAGGTTGAACGCGTGATGTCGATGGTCGATTGCGTGCTTTTGTTGGTCGATTCACAAGAAGGCCCAATGCCACAGACCCGCTTTGTCACCCAAAAGGCTTTTGCGCGTGGTCTAAAACCAATCGTCATCATCAACAAGATTGATAAGCCTGCTGCGCGTGCTGACTGGGTGATTGATCAAGTATTTGATTTGTTTGACAGCCTAGAAGCGACCGATGAGCAGCTTGATTTCCCGATCGTCTATGCATCAGGTATCAATGGCATCGCAGGTCTTGAGCCAGATAATCTGGCATCTGATATGACACCGCTGTTTGAGACCATCGTTGATATCGTCGAGCCACCAAAGGTCGATATTGATGGTCCATTCCAAATGCAAATCTCAAGCCTTGACTATAACAGCTTCGTTGGTGTCATCGGTGTTGGCCGTATTCAGCGTGGTTCGGTCAAGACCAATACGCCTGTGACTGTCATTGATAAAGATGGCAACAAGCGTAACGGCCGTATCTTAAAAATCATGGGCTATCATGGCCTTGAGCGCGTGGATGTCGATTCGGCACAAGCAGGCGACATCGTCTGTATCACTGGTATTGATGCACTAAATATCTCTGACACCATCTGTGATCCTCAGCATGTCGAAGCTCTACCTGCTTTGAGCGTCGATGAGCCAACGGTATCGATGACTTTTCAGGTTAATGATTCACCATTTGCTGGTAAAGAAGGTAAGTTTGTCACCTCGCGTAATATCCGTGAGCGCCTAGACCGTGAGCTGATCCACAATGTCGCATTGCGTGTCGAGGATACTGACAGCCCAGAGAAATTCAAAGTCTCAGGCCGCGGTGAATTGCACTTATCCGTATTGATTGAGAATATGCGTCGTGAGGGCTTTGAGCTGGGCGTATCTCGTCCGCAGGTCATCATGAAAGAAATTGATGGCGTAATGTGCGAGCCTTATGAAAATGTCACTTTTGATGTTGAAGAGCAGCACCAAGGTGCAGTCATGCAAGAGATGGGCAACCGTAAGGGTGACTTGACCAATATGGAAGTCGATGGCAAAGGCCGTATCCGCATCGAAGCTACCGTGCCATCTCGTGGCTTAATTGGTTTTCGCTCGGCATTTTTGACCATGACATCAGGTACGGGTATTATGACATCAAGCTTTTCGCATTATGGCCCTGCCAAAGACGGCAGCGTGGCCAAGCGCCAAAACGGTGTCTTGGTATCGATGGTCACAGGTACTTGCTTGGCGTATGCGCTATTTAGCCTACAAGAGCGCGGCCGTCTGTTTGCTAAGCCGCAGCTTGAAGTGTACGAAGGCATGATCATCGGCATCAACTCTCGTTCGGATGACATGGTGGTGAACCCAACCAAAGCCAAGCAGCTGACCAACATCCGTGCTTCAGGTTCGGATGATGCCATTATCTTGACGCCTGCGCTTGAATATACACTGGAGCAAGCGCTGGAGTTTATCGAAGATGATGAATTGGTGGAAGTGACGCCAAAATCCATCCGTATCCGCAAGCGTTACTTGACCGAAAATGAGCGTAAGCGTTTCGGTCGTAAAAAAGACTGATATCGTGGTGGCTGTAACATTCCTTAACACAGCCACCATCAAATGCTACAGAAACTCTGCACAGCTGTGCTAAAATGACCGCATTTTGGTGCAACTGTGCATCGCAAAATTGGCAATACCTGATCTCATTCGTGTAAATGTCGCCATTTGCCGAAGATTGGGTATTTTTTGTTGATTGATATAAATTGAGTAACTATTATGAGTATGCTTCAAGAATTTAAAGAATTTGCCCTAAAAGGCAATGTGATGGATCTGGCAGTCGGTGTGATCATCGGTGCTGCATTTGGTAAGATCACCACTTCACTGGTAGAAGACATCATCATGCCGATCATCTCATTCATCATGGGTGGCGAGTTTGATTTTAAAAACATGTTTATTTTGCTTGGCGATGCCCCTGCAGGCGTGCCGATGACTTATGATGCGCTAAAAGAAGCTGGAGCACCGATGCTTGCTTATGGCAGTTTCATCACAGTGGTGATTAACTTCATCATCCTAGCGTTCATCATCTTTATGATGGTCAAGGGCATGAACCGTCTGCGCCGCAAATCAGAAGAGCCTGCTGCGCCAGAAGAGCCATCAGAAGAGGTTTTGTTGCTGCGTGAGATCAGTGCCAAACTGGGTCAGCACAAGTAATTTGATAAAAAAACTGCCGTTCAAGATGAGCGGCAGTTTTTTTGGGGCTTATTTTTTGGTGGGGCGGCTCCAACCATCAATGGTGGTTTGGCGAGCGCGAGCCAAAGACAGCTTATCATCTGGTGTATCTTTGGTGATGACTGAGCCTGCACCGATGGTCGCACCTTTACCGACTGTGACAGGGGCGACTAGGCTTGAGTTACTACCCACAAAGGCGTTATCACCGATGACGGTGTTAAATTTATTCACGCCATCATAATTGCAAGTAATTACCCCTGCACCGATATTGACATCGGCACCCAAGGTGGCATCGCCGACATAGCTTAGGTGGTTGATTTTGCTACCTAGGCCGACTTGGGTTTTTTTGGTTTCGACAAAGTTGCCGATTTTGACTTTGTCTGCCAGTACGGTCTTTGGACGCAAATGTGCAAATGGACCGATGGCGACATCAGCACCGATGATGCTGTCATCGATGACGCAGTTTGGCTTGATGTGCGTGCCTGCACCGATACTGGTGTTGCTAATCACATTACCTGCATCAATCTGCACACCATCGCCTAGGCTGACATCACCGATAAAGACGGTGTTGATGTCGATAAATACATCACTGCCCGCTGTCAAGGTGCCGCGGATATCGACTCGGCTTGGGTCGGCAAATTGTACGCCTGCGATTTGTAGGGCATGGATTTGATGGGCTTGATAAGTGCGTTCAAGGGCGGCAAGCTGAATGCGGTCATTGACGCCTTCGATTTCAAACTCATGCTCTGGGGCGATGGTTGCGATGGTGACGCCATCAGCGACAGCAAGCTTGACGATGTCAGTCAGATAGTATTCGCCTTGGGCATTGTCATTACTGAGAATTGGTAGGTATTTATGTAGTAGGGCATTGTCCACACAGTAGATGCCGCTGTTAATCTCGGTGATGGCTTTTTGGGCATCGGTGGCATCTTTTTGCTCAACGATGGCGACGACTTTACCATCTTGACGGATGATGCGACCCAATCCAAATGGATTGGCAACATTCAAGGTCAGCATTGAGATGCCATCGGTGTTTGCTTCAACAAGCTTGGTCAAGGTATCCGCTTGGGTTAGCGGCACATCACCATACAAAATCAAGCTTTTGCCATCATTAGGCAAGTGCGGCAGTGCCATCTTGACCGCATGACCTGTGCCCAGTTGTTCGGCTTGCTCGGCAAAGGTCACGGCATACTCTGCCAAATCCGCCTTGACCATCTCACCGCCAAAGCCATAAATCAGCACTGTGCCGTCAGATTGGATGCTTTGGCAAGTATCAAGTACATGACGAACCAATGCCTTACCTGCTAAGGTTTGTAGTACCTTTGGGCGGCGTGATTTCATGCGAGTGCCTTTGCCGGCGGCTAAAATGATGGTGTGTAGAGTCATGGCAAATCCTTAAATCGGAGGATTGGGGTTGTTGACGACAGGTGGGACATAGCGCTTGTGGCGATTGATATGGCGTTCAAACTGTCTAAAGGCAAATAGGAAAATCCAGCTGATCACCAGATAAATCACTCCTGCAGCAAAGTACATTTCTAAAGTCAAATAGGTGACTGAAATGATGTTTTTGGCGGTATGCATCAGCTCAACCACAGTGATGGCCGACGCCAAAGCACTGCCTTTGAGCATAAAAATCACCTCATTGCTATAAGCAGGTATCATGATGCCAAACGCTCGCGGCAGGGTGATGCGTTTGAGCTTTTGGAGTTTTGACATGCCGATGGCATCAGCTGCCTCAAGCTCACCTTTTGGCACTGCCAAGATGGCACCGCGCACGATTTCACCGATATAAGCCGAGGTGTTCAGGGTAAAGGCGATGATCGCACACCAATAAGCTTGACTGAATACTGGCCCCCATAGCACCGACTCTCTGAAGGTGGCAAATTGACCCAAGCCATAATAGATCAAGAAAATTTGCACCAATAGCGGTGTCCCACGAAAGAAAAAAATGTATGCTGCAGGCAAAGCGCGCAGCCAAAGTATCGGCGATAATCGCCATAAGCCTAATAAAACGCCAAACACCAAACCGATCGCGCAAGAGATGACGACCAGTTCAATGGTAGTAAGTGACGCTTTGAGTAGCTCGGGGAAATGCTCGATGATCGCTTGCCAATTCCAGCTCATGATTTCACCCCCAGCTTGCGTAATTGTTTGGCGTAGCGAGCCGCAGGATTGGCACGAGACTCAAACCATGTCATCACAAGTGTGATGATCGAGGTCAATGCCAAATAAATCACTGCTGCTGCCAACAAAAAAGTAAAGGGCTGCTGAGTGGTCTGACCTGCACGCCCAGCATAGTACATCAGGTCTTTAAGACCGATCAATGAGACCAATGCAGTGTCTTTAAGCAGTACCAAGGTTAGGTTGCCAAGACCTGGCAATGCTACCATCCACATCTGTGGCAAAATGATGCGGCGAAAGGTCTGAAATGGCGTCATGCCAATGCTTTGAGCTGATTCCCATTGGCCTTTTGGGATGTCTTGGATCGCCATGCGAAACACTTCGGTGGCATAGGCACCAAACATGATAGACAATGCCGCCACGCCAGCCCAAAATTGACTGATGTCAATACGACCTGTATAACCAAACTGCTTAAGAACAGCTGCCAAAATCAAACTGCCGCCAAAATAGATAAAAAATACCATCAGCAGCTCAGGAATGCCGCGGATGACAGTGGTGTAAGCGTTGGCAATTTTTTCCAAAATCCAAACGCCTGACAGTTTGGCCAGTGCGCCCAATAAGCCAAAAATCAGGCCAAACACCAAACTGGCCAAGCCCAGCTGAATGGTTAAGAGAGTGCCTTTTATCAAAAGCGGGCCGTAGCCTTGTAAGTCAAACACGCTTCATACCTTAATGCCTACAAAATGAGTGCTGATAACTGTGGTAAAATTGCCATCCATATCACGCGATGCCAAAAACTGGCAAGCGTCTAAGCTTTCGGTGAGATGGCATCACCGAAAGCTGGGTTTGGCCGATCATCGCGCCGTTAAAATCATTCCATGCCAGCTGGCACGCCTTCTTCACCAAAATGCTTGACGGCGATTTGGCGATAAGTGCCATCAGCTTTGATGGCTGCCAAAGCATCATCAAATCGTTTTAGCAGCTCGCTGTTGCCTTTATCGACAGCGATGGAAATCTTATCGTCGATGTCAATGTCGCCGCCTTTGATCTCAAAGCCTTGGCCAACATCTGATTTAAGCCACGTCAATGCTGGTAATTTGTCAGAAATCATGGCATCGGCACGGCCATTACCCAGATCCATAAAGGCATTATCTAGGGTGTCATACAGCTGCGGTTGGCTGTTTGGATAAGTTTGGGTCAGCCATTGACTTGAAATGGTCGAACGCTGAGCGACGATTTTTGCCGATTCGATGGCAGCGGCATCACTTGGGTTAAATGTTGAGCCTTTTTTTGCCAAAAATACCAATGAGTTGATGTAATACGGCTGACTGAAATCCACTTGCTCGCTGCGTTCTGGTGTCACCGACATTGCTGCGACGATGGCATCAAATTTGCCAGTTTTAAGTGCAGGAATGATGCCGTCCCAATCTTGGGCGCTGATTTGACATTCTACTTGCATCTTGGCGCATAGCGCATTGGCGATATCCACGTCAAAACCGCCCAAACTGCCATCGGCATTGGTATAGTTAAAGGGTGCATAAGCGCCTTCAGTGGCGATGCGAATAACGCCATCGGTGGCAGCAGGCGTGCTGTCAGTTTGACCGCCGCAGGCAGTCAGGCCGATCGTCGCCATCATGGCTGCCATCAGTCCAAATGTTTTTAATTTCATAATCTACTCCTTGATGGTGATTGGTAATTTGGCTTATGTGCTGGCCGATCGGCTTAGGCATGTCAACCTAAGCCGATCTATCAAATCATTGAGCGACCGCTTGCGCGTCAAAATATTTGCCGACGATCTCGTCGTACTTACCATTGGTTTTTAGGCTGGCCAATGCCGCATCAAAGTCTGCTTTTAGCGCATCGCCTTTGCGCACTGCGATACCAACTTTATCACCGATATCGATTGGCGTGCCTTTGATTTCATAATTGGCACCAGCGTCGGTTTTTAGCCAATCAGACACAGGTACGACATCAGATAGCATGTAATCGGCGCGGCCTGCAGTCAGATCCAGATAGGCATTGTCTTGCTTATCATAGGTCTTTACGATAGCGCCTGGATGGTTTTTGGCCAGATATTCTGCTGAAACGGTGGCTTGCTGGGTGGCGACGGTCTTACCTTGAACACCATCAATGGTGGTTGGGTCGCCTTTTTTACCAATCAGTACCAAAGTATTGTCAAAATACGGCTCACTAAAATCCACTGCATTTAAGCGCTCTTCGGTGATTGACATGCCAGCCATGATCGCGTCTGATTTATTGGCATTCAAACTTGGAATCAGGCTGTCCCAATCTTGGCTCACGATGGTGCAGTTGGCTTGCATTTGCTCACACAACGCATTGGCAAGATCGATCTCAAAGCCGACCAAATTGCCTTGATTGTCCAAATAGCTAAATGGCTTAAAACTTGATTCGGTGGCGATGATGATGTCCTTAGTCGCGCCCGAATCGGTGCTTGCGGCAGTTTGGCTTTGGGTAGGCTGGTCGTTACTGCATGCTGCCAAGACAGCAGCTGCCAACAGTGCGGTGGTAAATTGGATTGCTTTCATGACATGCTCCTTAGTTGTCCGACAAAAAATTGATTCTAACACCTTTTAACATCATGGCGCACCACGATGGGCGCGCGGTTTGTGATTATTGAAAATGAGCTTTTTCAATTTCTGCCAATTTGCCATTTGCTTTAATGGCGGCCAATGCAGCATCAAAATCAGCTTTTAGGCTGTCACCTTTGCGTACAGCGATGCCCAGATTGTCGTTATTGTCGATCTCATCGCCAATCAGACCAAAGGCTTCGTTGCCTGGTTGTTTTAGCCAATCAGATGCTGAGACTTTTTCGGCCATCACAGCGTCGCTGCGGCCAGATTTCATGTCCAAATAGGCATTGGTGTAGGTGTCGTACAGATTGACACGGTTGCCATCTTTGCCATCAAAGCGCTCACTGATATAAGCTGCGCCAGTGGTTGAGCGTTGGCTTGCTAGGGTTTTGTTGGTGATGTTATTTGGGTCAAAGCTGCCATCGTTTTTGGCCAGCCAGACGATGGTATTTGAAAAATAAGAATCTGAAAAATCGACCTGCGCTTGACGCTCTGGGGTGATTGACATGCCTGCGATGATGGCATCGTATTTATTGGCCAGTAGGCTTGGAATTAGGCCATCCCAATCTTGGGCGACGATTTGACACTTGGCATTCATCTCGGCACACAGCGCATTCATCACATCGACATCAAAGCCGACGATATTGCCATTGGCGTCGGTGTCGTTAAATGGAGGGTATGCTGCTTCTGTGGCGATGACGATGTTGCGCTGTTCGGCAGCTGGCGCGGCATCTGCTGCCGCTGGCGCGTCTTGTTTGGCACAGCCAACCAGTGTCACGGCTGCCACAGACAGTAGGGCAAATGGTTTGATCATGAAAAACTCCTTGGGCTAATATTGGCTAAAACGGATCTTTGGCTATGGCAAAGCTTGGTGTCAGTATCAGGGCAGTTTAATATAAAAGGCAAAAACTTGGCGCCTTACTCATCGATGTGATGCCATAAACTCACGCACGCGTGCCGATTTGGGATTATCGAACACTTCTTCTGGCGTGCCGATCTCTTCGATGCGGCCTTGATGCAAGAAGACGACTTTGCTTGAGACTTCACGAGCAAAACGCATCTCATGAGTGACGATCAGCATGGTGCGACCTTCGGCGGCCAGCTCACGCATCACTGCCAGCACTTCATTGACCAGCTCAGGGTCAAGTGCCGATGTCGGTTCATCAAACAAAAGCACTTGTGGCTTCATTGCAAGCGAACGCGCGATGGCGACACGCTGACGCTGACCACCCGATAGATTATCAGGATAGGCATCTTTTTTGTCCAATAGGCCGACTTTGGCAAGCAGTCGCTCGGCTTCTTGGATGGCTTCGTCTTTGCTGATGCCCAGCACTTGAGTTGGGCCTTCGATGATGTTTTGGAGGATGGTTTTGTGCGGCCATAGGTTAAAGCTTTGGAAGACAAAGCCGATCTTTGAGCGCAATTTTTCTAGCTGCTTGCTATCAGCGGCCACCAACTCGCCTTTTTTGGCCTTAAGCTTAAGCTCTTCTTGACCGACAATGATCTTGCCTGAGGTGGGATTTTCTAGCAGATTAATGCAGCGCAGCAAAGTGGATTTGCCCGAACCTGACGAACCCAAAATGCTGATGACATCGCCATCATACGCCGTCAAAGACACGCCTTTTAACACATCAAGCGAACCATAGCTTTTGTGAATGTCTTGTAAATCAAGGGCAATCGGGCGTAAATCGGTCATGTAAATTCCTGAATAATAGGCATAGCTGCCATAATAAATGTCTGATCTGGTGATGATGTCAATGGCTAAGCTTACCCAAAAGACAAAATGCATCACTATATTTTTACCCAAAAATTCAATAAAGGCAATATTTTTCGCAATTTTTTCTATATTTATTACAATTGGCAATAATTCAGCGGTGGCATTTTGTGTGGTTTATGCTTACAATGGGTGAGCGAATGTATATTAAGATAAATCAAAAGCCAGACCATAAAAGCGCCACAGAGGGAAATATGACAGCAAAACAGCCATTCAATCAGCCAATTGACGATGTCGCCACATACATGACTCAAGTCGGTCGCCAAGCCAAAGCTGCCGCAGCTCACCTTGCTGGTGCCGACACGAAGACCAAAAACCATGCCCTAAGCTGTATCAAGCAGGCTTTGATAGAGCAAAAACAAGCGGTGCTTGATGCCAATGCCATCGATGTCAAAGCAGGGCAAGATAATGATCTTGAGGCATCGCTCTTGGATCGCTTGGTGCTCAATGAAGTGCGTTTTGATGGCATGATCGCATCGCTCGATGATGTGATCGCTTTGCCTGATCCTGTGGGTGAGATCAGTCACATGACCTATCGCCCATCAGGCATTCAACTGGGCAAAATGCGTGTACCGCTTGGTGTCGTCGGTATGATCTATGAATCTCGTCCAAATGTCACCATTGAGGCGGCAAGTCTTGCCATCAAATCGGGCAATGCCATCATCTTGCGTGGTGGCTCTGAGGCGTATCATTCCAACCAAGCCATCGCTGCCTGTATCCATGCAGGGCTGAATATGGCAGGTCTGCCACAGGATGTGGTGCAGGTGCTAGCAACCACAGATCGCTCGGCGGTGGATAGTCTAATCACGATGAAAGAGGCGGTCGATGTGATTATTCCGCGTGGTGGCAAGGGGCTGATTGAGCGTATCAGTCATGGTGCAACGGTACCAGTGATTAAGCATTTGGACGGGAATTGCCATACTTATATCGATCAAGATGCCAATCACGAGATGGCGATTAAGGTTGCCACCAATGCCAAAACTTCTCGCTATGGTACCTGTAACACCATGGAGACGCTACTGGTGTATGAAGCACTCGCAGCCGAGCTGTTGCCTGCCATCACACAGGCGATGATGGATGCAGACAGTGCCATGCAGTTTCGCTTATGCCCAGTCAGTCAAGGCATACTTGGGCAGAGTGACGCTTATCAGCCGGCGACAGAAGATGACTGGTACACAGAGTATCTGGCACCAATCTTGGCAATCAAGGTGGTGGGCAGTCTCGATGATGCCATCAGTCACATCAATCACTACGGCAGCCATCATACCGATGTCATCATCACTGAGAACTATACCACTGCCAATGCCTTTATCCGTCGTGTTGATTCATCGAGTGTGATGGTCAATGCATCCAGCCGATTTGCTGATGGCTTTGAGTATGGCTTGGGTGCTGAGATTGGTATCTCAACCGATAAAATCCACGCCCGAGGACCTGTAGGTCTGCATGGACTGACTTGTGAAAAATGGGTGGTCTTTGGACATGGGGAAGTGCGAAGCTAGTTAATCATCAGCATTTTAAGGAGAAATATGAATGGATAATAACCCAACCTACCAAAACGGCATCACCGTACGCAAGCAAGTGATGGGGGATGCGCATGTGGAGCGTTCGATGGGGCAGGTAACGCCATTTACTGCACCATTACAAGACTGGATTAATGAACATGCTTGGGGTTCGACTTGGCAACGTGATGGCATTGATCGTAAAACCCGTTCATTAATCACCATGGCGTTCTTGATCGCTCAAAAAAGTCCAGCCGAACTCAAAGGGCATATTCGTGGGGCCATCAATAACGGTGCAACAGTTGCAGAAATCCAAGAAGTACTGCTACACAGCTTACCCTACTGCGGCGCACCTGCGACCCAAGAAGCCTACCGTGCTGCCGTCGATGTGCTGACCGAGATGGGGCTGCTGGACTGATGGCTGATTAAAGCTTTGGGGTGGGTGGATCGCTAAGAGACATCGAATAAGTAATATTTGGCTAAATTTGTTAAATTCGCTATAATAGACGGTTTATGATGCATTTATAAACCGTCCATCGCCTGCCTACGAGTTATCATGACGAACCTATTTCAACACCCAACCATCACCAACATCATGGGCAAACTGCCCACAATTAAGCAGCTGATTTTTAGCATCTGCGGCATTATTTTATTTGTGTTTCTTTTCTTATCCTTGTTGTCCTTTGATGCAGCCGATTCGGCATGGTCACATGTCGGCAGCGATACACAAATCAATAATGTCGGCGGCAGGCTGGGCGCTTGGGTGGCGGATATTTTGCACGCGTTTTTTGGTTATGGATCGTGGGTGCTGGTGCTGGTGCTGGCCTATGAGTTGGTGCGTCTGTGGTGGACGCATGTCAAGCTGGTCTGGGCGTTGCGCATTTGTGCTTATGCATTATTGATGCTGTTTGTCAGTGGATTGCTCGCTTATATCGGTGCACTCAATGAGTCATGGTCAGCGGCCAGTTTGGGCGGTGCCATCGGTTATGAGCTACAAAAAAATCTGACGACAACTATCGGTGCGATGCCAACAGCACTGGTGCTGTTATTGGTCATTGTTGCCATCTTGGTGCTGGGCTTTGAAGTTCGCTGGCGCAATGTGATAGGGATGGTGTTTCAATGGATTGGCGCCGAAAAAACCCAACCAATGTCAGATGAACAGGGTGAGGATGTTATTGATGCACATGAGCTGTCTGATGATGAGCCTTTGGTGCAGGATGATGAGAATCTGCCCTATCAGGCGCACAATCACGCAGGCGCGCTAGAGAGCTTCTTGCAGCATTCGGGTCTGCGCGAAGAGCTGATCGCCAAAGAACAGGCCGAGCAAGCCGCTGCCGCCAAAAAAGTCATGGATGAAAGAATCGCTGGGCAGATGAATGCCGCTGCTGCGACCGATGCCAATCTGCAGGCGCAGACACCTGCGATGGATGCGCAGATGGGTGCATGGCAAAGTGAGATCGATCCAGTCCACTTTACCAATCAAGCTGACAGCGTTGTGCAGACCCATGAGATTAAGCCAGTGACTCAAGAGCCTGAGCCATCCGATGCACCATCGACAGTGGAGCGATTCAAACAGATCCATAAAGTCGGCGCATCTGAACAGATCATCCAGCCACAGCCCGAGCTAGAGGTGGACGAGGCAGAGGCGGACGAGGCAGAGGTGAGTGCGGTATGGCAAGCCCCAACTGCTGCCGTCAGCGAGCCAGCAGCACCGACACCAGCGCCAGCTGCACAGCCGATCGCCAAATCTCGAGCCATGGACACCTTGAGCCATCGATTGAGCCTCACGCCGCTGCCTGATCTTGACATACTTGATAAGCCAGATCTGAGCGCCAAGCCAAAGGTCAGCGAAGCCCAATTACAACAGGCCTCAGAGCTTTTGGAGATCAAATTACAAGAATTTAATATCCAAGCGCAGGTCGTCTCAGCGATGGTTGGTCCTGTGGTGACGCGCTTTGAGGTGGAATTAGCGCCTGGGGTGAAAGCCAGTCGCGTCACTCGCGTATCGCAGGATCTGGCACGCTCGATGTCCAAGGCATCACTGCGCGTGGTGGAAGTCATCCCTGGTAAGCCATACATCGGCATCGAAGTACCAAACGATAAGCGTGAGATGGTGCGTCTGATTGAGCTACTAGATACGCCAGATTATCGTGATCCAGACAAACAAATCGCCATCGCTGTCGGCAAAGACATCGGCGGCAAGCCTGTGATTGCTGACCTTGCCAAAGCACCGCATATGCTCGTTGCTGGTACGACAGGCTCGGGTAAGTCGGTACTGGTGAACTCATTTTTGATGTCGATGCTGCTTAAATACACGCCCGATCAGCTAAAGCTTGTGTTGATTGACCCAAAACAACTAGAGCTTGCCAACTATGGCGATATTCCGCATCTATTGACACCCGTGATTACCGATATGAAAGATGCGGTAGCGGCATTGACTTGGTGCGTCAATGAAATGGAGCGTCGTTATCAGCTGATGAGTAAGCTTCGTGTGCGTAAGATCAGCGAGTTTAACAAAAAAGTCGAACAAGCTGAGATGACAGGTGAGCCAATCTATGACCCGCTATGGCAGATGAATGATAGCGTCAGTCAGTCCAAGCCACCTAAGCTTAAACCATTACCAACCATCGTCATCGTCGCTGATGAATTTGCCGATATGATCATGCAGCTTGGCAAGACTGCCGAAGAGCCGATCGTGCGTCTTGCCCAAAAAGCTCGTGCCGCAGGCATCCATCTATTGCTCGCCACTCAGCGTCCGACGGTCAATGTGGTCACAGGCCTGATTAAGGCGAATGTGCCTGCCCGTGTGGCACTCCGCGTTAACTCAAAAGTCGATAGCCGAACCATCATCGAAGAAGGCGGCGCTGAAGATATGCTGGGTCATGGCGATATGATGTTTATCGGCCCGGGCAAAAATAACCCAGAGCGTGTACATGGTGCCTATGTCGATGATGATGAGGTGAACCGCGTCTGTGATGCGTGGCGTGAGCGCGGCAGCCCTGATTATATCGATCTGTCTGACAGCTATACCTTCGAGGGTGAGGGCAGCGGCGAGATGGGTGGCGGCAGTATCGATGGTGATGAGCTATACGAAGCAGCAGCAGCCTTTGTGGTGGAGACACGCAAGCCATCGATCTCAGCGGTGCAGCGCAAATTTAGCATCGGCTATAACCGTGCTGCGCGCCTGCTTGACCAGATGGAAGAGCGCGGCTTGGTGTCGTCGATGGACCACAGCGGCAAGCGCCAACTGCTTTTATAGGATGACAGATGGACTTATCAAGTAGCAGCATCGCCATCCTTGTTGTGCTGGGCGTGGCTGGATTTTTTGTGGGCAATTTTATGGCAGCGCGCCCCAAGGCACAAGAATCACGCGTGGCGGATTTTCGATTGATGGCGCGAAAGATGGGCATCTATCCCAAGCTCATCGCGCGCCCCGAATGGCTCAGCGATACGCTAAAGGCACTCAGACCGCCCAAAGCAGATCCATACGCGCGCACAGATACCAGCGTCCCGATGATCGCGCAGTACACTGTGATGATGGATGAGCTAAAGCTGCCTTTGGCGCACTATCGGGCAATCGATGGCCGATGGCAGCTACTTGATCAACAGATCCACACACCAAAGATGCAGCGACAAGTCTCAAAAATCGATGGCACAGTGATTGATTTGCCAGCATCGATTGCATCTTATGCATTGGGTTTGTCGATCAAGGCCAACCACATCAGTCTGTACTGGTTGGATGATTCATATCAACATAGCTACAAAGCCTATAAGCTGGATAATCAGCAAGCTGAGGCAGATTTGTCCCACTTAAAACAGCAGTTGATGGCATGGGCGCGGTCGGTGAATGATGGCATGAGCGCGTCATCAGATGAGCCAGAGGATAGAAAACTTTGGTAATTTTTTTATAAAATGATTGACAAAAAGCCATTTGCACCCTATAAATGCAAACAGGGAAGCTGATGCTGTTTGGGTCATCGGATCCAAAAAAGCGTTTATGATCGGATTTCGATCCTTGTAATCGCGCCATCAAAGCTTAAGAATATGGCGCAATTTTCATTTTATTAGTTGAATTAAGGCAAAGACATGGCAACCACCAAAAAAACCACCACCAAAGCTGCGGCAAGCTCGACCACAGCCAGCGCCAAGGGCAAAGCCTTGGTGATTGTGGAGTCGCCTGCCAAAGCCAAAACCATCAATAAATATCTGGGCAATGACTATATTGTCCGCTCAAGTGTCGGTCATGTGCGTGATTTGCCTGTCGGCGGCACAACCACCAAGGCCACCAAAGCAGACGACGAAGGATTGTCTCGTGAACAAAAAGCCGAGCGCGCCTTGGTGCGTCGTATGGGCGTCGATCCTGAGCATGGCTGGAAGGCAGTCTATGAAGTCTTACCAAATAAGACCAAAGTTATCCGTGAGCTTAAAGCTTTGGCCAAAGATGCTGATAAGATCTATCTGGCGACGGACTTGGATAGAGAAGGGGAGGCGATCGCTTGGCACCTAAAAGAAGTCATCGGTGGCGATGATGCCAAATATAGTCGAGTAGTATTTAACGAAATCACCAAAACCGCCATCCAAAATGCCTTTGAACACCCTGATCAGCTGAACATCGACCGTGTCAATGCGCAGCAAGCACGCCGTTTCCTTGATCGTGTGGTCGGCTTTATGGTATCGCCGCTGCTATGGGCGAAGATTGCTCGTGGTTTGTCGGCAGGGCGTGTGCAGTCGGTAGCGACTCGTTTGGTGGTGGAGCGTGAGCGAGAGATTCGTGCTTTTGTCCCTGTTGAATATTGGGAAATTCACACCAATAACAGTGCAGCAGGCGAGACGCTTCGTCTAGAAGCCACCAAGCAAAACGGCAAAACGCTTAAGATGAGCAATCAAGCCGAAGCGGATGCGGTGGTGCAGCTCCTACAAAGCTCCCCCTTTGTTGTCTCAAGCATTGATGAGAAGCCGACCCAGTCACGCTCATCAGCGCCATTTATCACATCGACACTGCAGCAGGCGGCAAGCACTCGCCTAGGCTTTAGTGTCAAAAAGACCATGATTTTGGCTCAGCGTCTGTACGAAGCAGGTCATATCACCTATATGCGTACCGACTCGACATTCCTAAGTCAAGATGCGCTCAATTCGGTGCGTGGCTATATCAGCCAAAACTTCGGCGATGCCTATTTGCCAGACAAGCCAAATTTCTATGGTAATAAACAAAACGCCCAAGAGGCACACGAAGCCATCCGCCCGTCATCGGTGGCAGTCAAGTCATCACAGCTGACTGGTATGGAGCGTGATGCACAGCGATTGTATGAGCTGATTTGGCGTCAGTTTGTGGCGTGTCAGATGACACCAGCACGCTATCAGTCGGTGAATCTGATTGTCACAGCAGGTAATGTTGAGCTCAAAGCTAAAGGTCGTACACTTGTGTTCGATGGCTATACTCGAGTACAGCCACCTGCCAAGAGTGATGATGTGTTATTGCCTGCAGTCAAGGTTGGTGAGAGCTTGCCACTGATCAGTGTTGAGCCATCACAGCATTTCACCAAGCCGCCAGCAAGATACAGTGAAGCAAGCCTGGTCAAAGAGCTTGAGAGCCGTGGCATCGGTCGTCCATCGACTTATGCATCAATCATCTCAACCATCCAAGAGCGTGGCTATGTCAAGCTTGAAAATAAGCGCCTATATGCCGAGAAGATGGGTGATATCGTCACCGAACGCTTGGTGGAGAGCTTCCCTGATTTGATGGATTATGCTTTTACCGCAGGGCTAGAAGACAAGCTTGATGAAGTGGCGGTCGGACACGAAGACTGGAAAGCGGTGCTGGATAATTTTTATGGTGGCTTTAAGGCAAAACTAGAAACTGCAAAGTCCAGCCAAGGTATGCGCCCGAACGATCCGACCAATGTGCCGGATATTCACTGTGATATTTGCAGTCGTCCGATGCAGGTGCGTACTGGTAGCACGGGCGTATTTTTGGGCTGTACGGGCTATAATCTGCCGCCAAAAGAACGCTGCAAAGGCACCAAAAATCTGATGCCTGTATCGGCTTTTGAGTTTGATGCTGATGATGATTCGGCCGAAGTCAATGCCTTGATGGAGAAAAAACGCTGTCCAAAATGCAACGCAGCGATGGATGGCTACATCGTTGATGGCGGTCTAAAGCTTCACATCTGCGGCAATAATCCTGACTGTGATGGCTATTTGCTTGAACAAGGTGTCTTTGAAGTGGGTGGGGCGACCAATGATGCGCCGACCATTGATTGTGATAAATGCGATGGACAAATGGAGCTCAAGACAGGTCGTTTTGGGGCGTATTTTGCGTGCCGCAAGTGTGATAATACCCGTAAAGTGCTCAAAAATGGCCAAGCTGCGCCACCACGCATGACAGCGATTGCCATGCCCGAGCTGCGTTCACAGAAATTTGATGATCATTATGTACTGCGAGAAGGGGCGGCGGGGCTATTCTTGGCAGCATCAAAATTCCCAAAAGTACGAGAAACTCGCCCACCAAAGCTTGCCGAGCTACGCAGCATCAAAGATCAGATGGAGCCAAAATTCCATTATCTGTTTAATGCGCCTGATGTTGATGATAATGGCAACCCAACCATCTTACGCTGGAGTCGTAAAAACAACGAGCAATACATCGGCTCCGAAAAGGACGGCAAGGCGACTCGTTTTGCACTTGTTTGGCGAAATGGTGCTTGGGTAAGTGAGTCGTGATGCGTTGTACGAAATTTCTTACAACGATTGACGCATTTTGCGTATTTGTATTATGCAAAAAATCATGCATAATACACACATAGCAACGGAGAACCCTGATGGAGCAGGGCAAGGATGACATGCTATTCAAGGAAGGTTGGTAAGGATACGGATTTTACGGTGGTAAAATCAGGGAAAACAACGGGCGGTGTCTGATGGCATCGCCCGTTGTTTTTTTGTCTGTTTTTTGGCCGAAATAACAGCTGGTCACAAGCCAAAAAAACCGCTCATGCACCACATGAACGGTTTTGGGATAGATTTAGAATTGGCGTATCAATGTGCCTGATCCCAGTTGTCACCGATACCGACTTCGACGACGAGCGGCACGGCAAAGTCCACCTGCCAGCCACGCACTGCCACAAAGTCGTCCAGTACCGATTGCATGGCATCTTTGATGATGGCAGCAATGTCATCGGCTTTGTCTTGATCCACTTCAAATACCAGTTCATCATGCACTTGCAGTAGCAATTTGGCATGATCTTTTGGCAACACTTGATCGACGGCAATCATCGCAAGCTTGATGATCTCAGCGGCTGAGCCTTGTAGCGGTGCGTTGATGGCGGCACGCTCGGCAGCTTCTTTGATCATGCGATTACTGCTGTTGATGTCAGGCGAATATAGCTTACGACCCAGTAGCGTCTGTACATAGCCGTGTAGTTTGGCATGGGCTTTGGTGTTCTCCATATAGTCATGGATGGCAGGATATCGAGCAAAGTAGCGTTTGATATAATCCTGCGCCACCGCACGATCCACACCAAGCTGCTTGGCAAGCCCAAAGGCACTCATGCCGTACAATAGCCCAAAATTCACCGCCTTAGCCGCTCGGCGTTCGTTCGATGTCACTTCATCAAGTGGCTTATTCATGATTTCACTGGCGGTGGCGGTGTGAATGTCTAACCCACGGTGAAAGGCATCAATCAGGCGTTCATCACCGCTAAAATGTGCCATCAAACGCAGCTCAATCTGCGAGTAGTCCGCCGCTAGGATGACACGACCTTTTGGCGCAATAAAGGCTTCACGGATCAGACGCCCTGTATCGGTGCGAATCGGGATATTTTGTAAGTTTGGATCTGATGATGATAAGCGACCTGTGGTGGTCAGTGCCTGATGGTAACTGGTGTGCACTCGGTTGTCTTTGTCGGCAGCACGAGCCAGTGCATCCGTGTAGGTGCTTTTGAGCTTGGATAGACTGCGATGCTCAAGCACGACATCGACCAGCGGATGATCGATTTTGGCAAGGATAGCTTCGGATGTCGAGTATTGGCCAGTTTTGGTTTTTTTGCCACCTGGTATGCCAAGCTTATCAAATAAAATCTCGCCAAGCTGTTTTGGGCTTGCTAGGTTAAACTGCTCACCGGCAAGCACTTCGGCACGCTGTTCAAGCCCCAAAATCTCAGTATCAAAGCGGTGCGACAGTGTACCAAGAAAATCGGTCGCAATCAAAATCCCATCATGCTCCATCTGTGCTAGAATCTGCGCTGTTGGGATCTCAAGCTTGTGCAATAAGCGGTGTGCTGTGGCATCTTTGGACAGATATTGTGAAAATATACTAAATAGTCTAAAAGTAATGTCAGCATCTTCACAAGCATAGTGGGCAGCGATGTCGATGTCGATTCTATCGAAGGTGAGCTGCTTTGCACCTTTGCCTGCGATGTCTTCGAATGTGGTGGTCGTCACGCCCAGATAGTGCTTGGCGATGTCATCCATATTATGACGCGTCGCAGTGTTGTTGATCACATAGCTGGCAAGCATGGTCTCAAATGCCCAATTATTCGGCGTGCTATGAATATCTCCAATCAAATCAATGCCATAATTGGCAAAAATATGCGCATCATATTTGATATGCTGACCGATTTTGCTGATGTTTGGGTTTTCTAAGAGTGGCTTGAATTTTGCCAATACAGCATCGCGTGGCAGTTGTCCATCAAGTAATACGCCCAAATCATCGACATGACCGACAGGAATATAATAAGCATCAAAGTTTTGGTAGGCGATGCTGATACCGACCAATTCGGCGTGTTGCCAGTTGATACTCGTGGTCTCAGTATCGATGGCAAAATACGGTACGCTATGAAGTTTGGCTAATAACTCATCAAGCTGATCCATCGTGCTGATGGTCTGATAAGTCACAGGTTGTGATGGCAAGGTTGGAACGCTCATTGCGTCGACGCTCTCATCACCAAGTGTGTCAATTTCCTGAAAGGCTTGCGTAAACTGTGCTTCAAGCTCGGTATCTATCTTGGCAGCCACCGCATCGACGCTCTCATCATCGGCATGAAAGGCAGTTTCAAGCTTGGCAAGTTTGTCACTGATGGCACTAATCTCTGTGCGAAACTCAAGCTCACCAAATAAGCGATGCAGCTCATGCAGGCGAGAGGGATCGTCATCGCCTTGAAGTTTGATATCATCAAATTCAAACGGCAAACGCAGATTGGTGACGATGGTCGCCAGCGTGCGATTGAGCGGAATCTCATCACGATGCTCGGCAAGATTTTTGCCCACCACGCCTTTGATGCTGTCCAGATTTGCCAAGATGCCATCGATGTCTTGGTATTCGGTGAGTAGTTTGGCGGCGGTCTTGGCACCGACTTTTGGGATGCCTGCGATGCCATCGGAAGCGTCCCCCATGAGTGTCAGGTAGTCGGCGATTTGGGTGGCGGTGACGCCAAATTTGTCGATGACTTGGGCAGGGTCAGTCAGCTTACCCGTGAAACTGTCTTCGAGCGTCACGCAGTCATTGACCAGCTGTGCCATATCTTTATCACCAGTTGAGATGATCACTGGATGTCCTGCTTGACACGCCTGATGGGCGAGTGTGCCAATGATATCATCGGCTTCAAAACCATCAAGCTTGATCAGGGGAATGCCAAGCAGTTCAATCATGCGATGAATGTAGGGAATCTGTACCCGCAAATCATCATCCATCGGTGGGCGGTGCGCCTTATAGCTGTCGGATAACTCATGGCGAAAGGTCGGCGCTTTGGTATCAAATGCCACTGCCATATATGCAGGCTTATAGCGACGCATGAGCTTATTTAGGGCATTCAATACGCCACGGATGGCATTGGTCGGTAGGCCGTCTTTATTGGATAAAGGTGGCAGACCAAAAAAACAGCGAAACAGATAATATGAGCCATCGACCAGCACCACAGGCGCGCGCGTGCTATCGATGTGGCTGGTGTCAAATTTGGCAAGGTTTGGGATGTCGGTATAGGCGGTCAAATCGGTCATGGGTGTGTTCTTATAATCAAGTGAGCTGTCAAATCAGCGGATATTAGCACGAATCCACTCAGGATAGCGGACGGCAAGTTTGGCACAGACGGCCTTGGCGATAATTTGAATGATAAAGGCAAAGACAATCATCACGCCGACATAGATGGCGACTTCTAGCGTGCTTTTGTTATCCAGCCCGGCGTGTTGGCTGGCTGAGAATACCAATACGAAGCCAAGCACCATCATGGCATATTTGAGCCATAGCTTACGCTGATAGACATTAAAAGCAATTAATAGTAAGCCAAGCAGTGCATAAATCACGGTAAGGGCCATAAAATTCCTATTGTCTAAATCGAATGTATGCCATCATTATAACAGTCAATACTGTCATTTCATACTCAAAAATTGCTTGATGTGTGCTATAATTTGGCATCATTTTTATCCAATTTTTTGCCAAATTTAACCGAAATACAATTATGACCACACACCTATCCCAAATCCAGCGCCGCCGCACCTTTGCCATCATCTCCCACCCTGACGCAGGTAAAACCACCATGACCGAAAAGCTCCTGCTATGGGGGCAAGTCATTCAGACTGCAGGCGAAGTCAAATCCCGCAAAACCGACAAACACGCCACCTCTGACTGGATGAGCATGGAGCAAGAGCGTGGGATTTCTATCACCACCTCTGTCATGCAGTTTCCTTATGGCGATAACATGGTGAACTTGCTTGACACCCCTGGACACGCCGACTTTAGTGAAGACACTTACCGTACGCTGACTGCGGTGGACAGTGCCTTGATGGTGATTGACGGTGCTAAGGGCGTAGAAGAGCGGACGATTAAGCTCATGGATGTCTGCCGTATGCGTGATACGCCAATCATCTCATTTGTTAATAAGCTTGACCGCGAAATCCGTGACCCTTTGGCACTGCTTGATGAAATTGAAAGCGTGCTAAAAATCAAATGCGTGCCGTTTACTTTTCCGATTGGTATGGGGCAGGATTTTGTTGGCGTGTATCATCTGGGCGAAAACAAAACTTACTTTTATAAAAAAGGCTTTGGCACACAAATCACCGACATCGAAGTGCGTGATGGCTATGAGCATGACGACATCAAAGAGCGACTGGGCGAGCTTGTGTGGAATAAGTTTGTGGAAGACTTGGAGCTTGCACAGATGGCACATGAAGACTGGGACGAAAGCGAGTTTTTGGCTGGTCGTCAGACGCCTGTGCTGTTTGGTACGGCGTTGGGTAATTTTGGGGTAAATATGATTTTGGATGTGCTCACCCAATACGCCCCACCGCCAAAAGACCATGAAACGCTTGAGCGTACGGTCAAAGCAGACGAGCCAGAATTTACAGGCTTTGTCTTTAAAATCCAAGCCAATATGGACCCCAAGCACCGTGACCGTGTTGCCTTTATGCGAATTTGCTCTGGGCGATATGAGCGTGGCATGAAGATGAATCATGTGCGTATCGGCAAAGAAGTGCGTGTGTCGGACGCGTTGATGTTCCTAGCGGGCGACCGTGAGACGCTGGACGAAGCTTATGCAGGTGATATCATTGGTCTGCACAACCATGGCACGATTCAGATTGGCGATAGTTTTACCAGTGGTGAGAATCTAAACTTTACGGGCATTCCGCACTTTGCCCCAGAGCTGTTTCGCCGTGTGGTGCTAAAAGACCCGCTCAAATCCAAACAACTTCAAAAAGGCTTGCAGCAGCTGTCCGAAGAAGGCGCAACCCAAGTATTTATGCCACAAATCAATAATGATTTGATTCTAGGTGCGGTGGGTGTCTTGCAGTTTGAAGTGGTGGCACATCGCCTAGCCGAAGAATACAAAGTGCAATGTACCTTTGAGCCTGTATCCATCGCGACCGTACGCTGGGTGCATTGTGATGACAAAGTGGCGTTTGAAAAATTCAAGAAAAAAGCCCACGACCAGCTATCGGTGGACGGCGGCGGCTATCTGACTTATCTTGCCCCAAGCCGTGTCAATCTACAGCTCATGCAAGAGCGTTATCCTGAAGTGGAGTTTCGTGCGACAAGGGAGCATTGATTTGACAATCAAATCGCTCATTTAAAATCCTATCAATATAGTAAATTGCTCATTGATACTAATGAGCAATTTACTAAATAATATCTTAAATTATAATCTATTAACAAAGAGCTAAACAAGGCAATATTAAAAAAGCAACAGATTTTTTGGATGGGATTTTGTATGAATAAAATTATTTATAAAGCTTTTATGATCGCTGTTTTGGCTTTTGTGCTGCCTATTATGATTTATTCTTGGATGGATAGATTTAAAAATCCTGAATTTTACGCACCTATCAAATTGGATTATGATAAAAAGAAAGCTGAACTGCAACAAATCTTAGATACGGTCACAGTCAATCTACCGCCATTTGATAACAGAGATGATTTTAAACGCACTGATGCACAATCCATTTCTATCACCTATCATTATCACAACCCCAAAGCAAGTGATATTGAAACATTGCTAGAAAACATTCAAAAAATTGCCGATGATGTTGAATTATCCGAACATAACACTGCCAAACATTCTTTTTATAAACGGTTTTGTGTCGGCGAAAATGAAATATCGGTAGGTGATTACAACTTTGATAATTTATACCATGTAAGTTTATATGTTAGTTTTTATAAGTATGATGATTGTCGGCGCTGGGTGTATGAAAGTAATAAGAAAAAGAATGAGTGATTTACCGGTATCTGCCAATAACTTCATGATATAAAATAGATATTATCTACGACTCCCGCATTTGGAAGTAGGCTCATTTTGTTCTCTCTGATAATTTAGGGTGATTCTTTACTTTGTCTTATTATTGACAAAGTGCATGGCATTGATTGCAAATCATCAAATCATATATGCACTACCTGCACAATTAAGTTGGATGCAACAGGGTGTTGCAAATGATCATATGTAAAGTTTTGAATTTTGGTTTATTTTTATATCTGATGATTAGAATAATTTTCATCCAATCCACCCAAATGACCGCCAAGTTCTACCCATTGCCAACCGCCTAAGTATTGGCGTATGATGATGTCATAACAATAAAAGTCATAACAACAAAAAAGGATCATTATGAACATCTCAATCATCGGCCAAGGCAACATGGCCAACGCCATCAAATCCCATCTACAAGACGCCGGCCATGCGGTCACGCTCATCGGTCGTGATGTCCCTGATACACTGGATTCATTGGTGATTTTGGCGATTCCGTATGCATCACATCAGCAGTTTGTGGCGGATCATCAGGCCAAGCTTAGCGATAAAATCATCATCGATATCTCAAATCCTGTTAATTTTCAGACGCTAGACACATTGGTCGTGCCACAAGGCGAGTCAGCAGCAAGCTTGCTGCAGCAGGCATTGCCATCAGCACGCATCCTAAAGGCATTTAACACCACATCGGCATTTATACTAAATGCCAAAAAAGTCGCCGATCGAGATGCGCCGACGGTGCTGATCGCAGGCGATGATGCCGACGCCAAACACACACTCATCACCGCTCTACAAGGCTCAAGCCTAAATGCTGTGGATGTCGGCAGTCTTAATCAAGCCAAGCAGCTAGAAGCACTCGGGATGCTGCAAATGTATCTGGTCAAAAACGGCATCACTGCCAAGACGGGTGGCTTCTCGCTCTTGGGCTTGACTTCGGATAAATAATCAATCACACCACAACAATAAGGAAAAAGACATGAAATATACTCTAAAATCATTGGCAATACCCATGGCGGCAGTGATACTAAGTGCCTGTGCTGCCACACCAAGCGTCACGCAGCCTGTCATCGTCAGCACAAATACACCATCAGTGACTCAGCAGGCGAATGAAGCTGCCGTACGAGCCGTCATGCAGCGTTATCAGCAGGCGATGCGCACCGCTGATGTGGATGGGATCGCAAGTGTGCTGCATCCTGATGTGGTGACTACTTTTCAAGATCGCTTAACTGCCAAAGGCAAAGCACAGGTGCTACAAAATTATCAAGGTACCTTTGCGGCGATGGATTTTGGCACCATTGATTATGTGATTGATGATATCGTCGTCGATGACCAGCTGGCGATGGTGGCGACCATCCATCCTGTCGGCTCATATGTCACCAATAAAAAAGACGGCAGCCGACATCTGGATCATAATCGCGAATTGTTTATCCTAAAACAATCTCAAGGCGATTGGCTGATTTATCGTTATATGTACAACCAAACGCCAGAACAGGCACGATGATTGTGCTTGCTTTGGTCAGTTAAGCGGTTATAATACAGTGGGGCGTGATGCGTCCCATTTTTGTTATAAAAAAGGTGGTCATCGGTGAAATCATACACAGACACAGGCTCATTTCTCGGCTCGCTATGGATGGTGGTCGCTGCGGTATGTTTTTGTACGATGGGCATTTTGGTCAAGGCGGCAGGTGGTCGATTTGCCATGCACGAGTACGAACTGGTGTTTTGGCGAGTGATTTTTGCTACGATTGTGCTGGGCGTGCAGGCGTGTATCGCCAAACAAAGCTTTGCCACCGCTTATCCCAAAGCGCATTTTTGGCGGTCGTTAGCGGGTACGCTTGGGCTTGTGATGTTCTTTTTTGGCTTGGTGCATCTGCCTTTGGCGACGGCGATTACTTTTAATTATACTTCCAGTCTATTTTTGGCACTGTTTTCGGTACTGATTTTGAAGCAATATCCATCAGGGCTGACTTGGTTTGCTTTGGTGCTTGGCTTGGTGGGTATTGGCTTGATTTTGCAGCCGAGTATCTTGGGGCACGGATGGCTACCGACTTTGGTGGGCTTGGGTAGTGGTGCGGTGGCAGGCTATGCCTATCTACAGGTACGAGAGCTGTCGCTACTTGGTGAGCCGTCGTGGCGGATTGTGTTTTATTTTTCGGCATTGGCAAGCGTGGTGACTTTTATCATCAGTACCATTAAGGGCTGGACGATGATCAGCGTGGAGATGGTGCCGTATTTATTGGGCATTGGGCTGTCGGCGATGTTTGGGCAGTTGGCAATGACTCATGCTTATAAGGTTGGGCGTAAATTTATGGTGTCTGCTTTGGCGTATCTGACTGTTGTGCTATCCACCTTGTACGGGGTCGTCGCCTTTGATGAGATGCTACCGATGATGGCGATGGTGGGGATTGGGCTTGTGATTGGTAGTGGCATTTTGGCAGGCAAAAAATAAGCACCAACACCGCCAATCCCAAAAAATCAGTCAGCTATGCTACAATAGCCAATCCATTGACAATGACTCAAAATACATCATGCTCACCTGTCCAATCTGCCAACAGTCCTTGATACTCACCCAAAAAAGCTACCGCTGCCCATCCAATCACAGCTTTGATATCGCCAAAGAAGGCTATGTCAATCTGCATGTTGTTCAGCATAAAAAGAGCAAAAATCCTGGTGATACGCCCGAGTCGGTGGCAGCACGGCGAGCGTTTTTGTCGGCAGGATATTATCAGCCGCTCAAGACAGGCGTACAGCATATCATCAGTCGCTTGTCGGCACGCACGGTGCTTGATATCGGCTGCGGTGAAGGCTATTATACCGAAGCACTT
Organism: Moraxella sp. RCAD0137; assembly: GCF_002894025.1. NCBI lineage: Bacteria > Pseudomonadati > Pseudomonadota > Gammaproteobacteria > Moraxellales > Moraxellaceae > Moraxella > Moraxella sp. RCAD0137. Next base: position 8,503 of record NZ_LTCC01000014.1, on the reverse strand, counting down.
GGACAAGTAGCACAAAGCGTCATCGGCATGGATATCGCCAAATCTGCCGTGCAAGCCGCCGCCAAAGCGTATAAAACCAGCACTAACATCACTTGGGTGGTCGGCACAGGTGCGGTACTGCCTGTGGCAGATGGCAGTATCGATGTCTGCACGAGTCTATTTAGCCCACTACCAAAAGATGAGATGCTAAGAGTACTACAGCCAAAGGGTCATCTGATCGTAGCAACCCCTGCACCCAACCATCTGTATGCCATGCGTGAAGCATTATTTGGTCAAGTGATATCGCATGAGCCAGAGAAGTTCATCGCAAGTCTGGCGCCTGAATTTGAGCTTGTGGATGAGCATCTGATGATGAGTGAGTTTAGCTTGGATAATACCATGCTTAAGCATCTGATTGCCATGACGCCTTATGCCTACAAGGCAAAAGCTGACAAACGAGCCGAGCTTGAACGCTTTGATACACTTGATGTGCGTGGCGAATTTTGTGTGTTTGTGTTTAAAAAGGCGGTGAGATGATGGGGCAGATGACGCGATTTTTTGGCAAGATCAGTATTGTTGCAGGTGCTATGGCAGTGATTTTGGCAAGTGCAGGCTGTGCCAATCTGCCAAACACCACACCAAGCCAAGCACCAACCATAACCTCAACCACAACCGCTCAAAGTTATGCGCCGTATGACTTTGCCATCTTATCACCGATGGCGCAGGCATATCTATACTCACAAGCAGGGCAGGCGTATGATGTTGCCTTGCGCGATGAGTTTATCCGCTTTGTTAATCATCATCACTTGATCGGACATGACGGCGCAAGATTGCAGCTGAATGCAGATGGCACGGGCAGTTTTTTGGATGAATACAAATACTGGCTGAATCTTGCGGTGAATATGGCATACCATCAAGGCGATGACTTGCACGCGTATGAATTTCTTGCGCAGAAAAAAGATAAAAATCCGTATTATATCGATGATTTTCAAGGATTTATCAATAAGCAAGTAACAATGACAAGCTGCACCGCACCTGATCGCTGCACGGCTGCACCCGTGATCAGTAAACTTACCCAAAACAGCAACAGCGCTTGGCTGATCCGTGATGGTGCGCGTTATGATCATGCGCTGATGGCGATGATAATCGCTGCCAAACTGCGTGCTGATGGCAAGCGGGTGAATTTTGGGCTGTTTTGGTGAGTGAGAAAAATCCCAAAGCGATGAACTTTGGGATTTTTTGGTAAATTTAAGCAAGATTGGTTGGTTTATTTTGGCTCAACCAAGATTTTGACTTGGCTTTTTTCTTTGACCAGTGCTTCAAAACCTTCTTCAACGATATTTTCAAGCTTAATGCGTTTGGTAACCAGCTTATCTTTACTAAAGTAGCCTTGTTCCATCAGTTTTAGCACCGCAGGGAAGACATCACGATAGGCAATGATGCCTTTGACGGTTTTTTCTTTGATGACGATTTCGTTCGGGTGGATGGACGCTTCACCTTCCCAGATACTGACAATCACGCATTCGCCGTCATTTTTGATGGCTTCGATGGATTGTTTTAGCACAGGGGCAACGCCTGTCACTTCAAACGACACATCCGCACCACCACCTGTTAGGCGTTTGATTTCGGCGACAGCGTCCACTTTGGCAGGGTCAATGACGATGGCACCAAGCTCAGTGGCTTTGGCTTGGCGTTCGGTAGATAGCTCTACGGCATAAATGTCGGTTGCACCCGCTGCACGCAAGGCTTCAATGACTAATAGACCAATAGGACCACAGCCAAACACGGCAGCAGTATCGCCAGCTTTTAGCTTGCTTTGACGCACCGCATATAGGGCGACGGCCGCAGGCTCGGTCAAGGCGCCTTGTTCATAGTCAATGCTGTCAGGTAGCTTATGCACAAGCTCGGCATCCACCACACAAAATTCAGCAAAGCCACCATCCGCCATTAGGCCTACAAAGCCTAGGTTTTCGTCTAGATTGTATTTGCCTGTTAGACCGTTTTTGGCAAGGATTGGCTCAACGGTGACACGGTCGCCCACTTGCACACCAGTCACATCGCTACCGACTTCCACGATTTCACCGGCAAATTCATGCCCCATGGTGATGGGGGCTTTTTGACCTGAATAAGGGTGGTTGTCTTTGGTGGGGATAAAAATAGGTCCGCCTAGATATTCGTGCAAATCAGAACCACAAATGCCTGTGTATTTGACAGCGATTTTGACTTGATGGGCTTTTGGGCTAGGGATGGGAGCGGTTTCAACACGGATATCACGCTGACCATACCAGCGAGCGACTTTCATACTCATAGGAATTGTCCTTTGATTTATTTAAAACACACCGAAAATAAGATCGGCACTATTTAGGTTGGGTGGATGATGATGTTTATCAAGGGTAAATTTGGCACTATTTTTATGCTGATATGGAATAATTCATAATACCAGTATGATTATTTTATCTTAATAATCCACCTGAGAGTGAGTTGATAAATGATGAGTGATTGATCAATAAAAAACGGTGGCTATTACACCACCGTCTGTCTTGCTTGTCATCCTCATTCAGCATCTTTGATGAGCTTGGTCATTGCATTCACTTTGCCAAAACCCTTTGGTAGTGCAGCACCACGACCAGCGCGCTTGCCAGTATAATTGGCAATGTCATTGGGCTTTAGCGTCAGTGTGCGTTTGCCTGCACTGATGACTAGGCTATCATTTGCCGATAGGCTTGTGATGGCGGTGATGGTCTCATCGCCTTTGAGATTGACCAGTTTATTACCCTTGCCCTTGGCTAGCTGTGGCAGATCATCAAGCGGGAAAATCAGCAGATTGCCATTGGAGACACTGACCGCCACAAGCGTATCTGCTTCATCAATCAGTGCGACGGGTAGGAGTGTGCCATCGCCTAGGTTGATGCTGGTTTTGCCAGCTTTTTGGGCGGTGTCGAGATTATTGATGCTATTGACAAAGCCATAACCTGTGCTACTTGCCATGATGATATTGTGCGGGGTGTTAAATAGCAGCTGCTCGATTTTGTTACCACTGGCTAGGTTTAGTAGGCTGGTGATTGGATCGCCTTGACCACGAGCTGATGGCAGATTGACGGTATCTAGTCCGTAGCTACGCCCTGTGTTGTCCAATAAAATCAGGCGTTCAGTTGATTTGCCCAGTGCATGGGTCAGATAGCCGTCGCCAGCACGGTAGTTCATCTCGCTTGGATCGGTGCTATGCCCTTTGGCAAGGCGAATCCAGCCTGCTTGTGAGATAACGACGGTCACAGGCTCAGCACTAATCAGCTCAGTGGCTTTTAGGCTGGTGGCTTCATCACGCTCCACTACAGGTGATCTGCGTTCATCGCCATGCTCTTTGGCGTCGGCGGTCAGCTCATCGATCAGTAAGGCGGTGAGTGCATCCGGATTGGCCAGCTGTTCGGCGATCACAGCGCGCTCAGCTTCTAGGCGATCGCGCTCAGCATTGAGTTCGATTTCTTCAAGCTTGGCAAGCTGACGCAGTTTGATATCCAAGATGGCATCTGCTTGAATGTCCGACAGTCCATAGCGATTCATCAGTTCAAGCTTGGGGTCGTCTTCTTCGCGGATGATGCGGATGACTTCATCGATATTTAGGTAAGCAATCAAAAGACCTGCCAAGATGTGCAATCGCTTATCAATCTTATCCAAGCGGTGATTGAGCCTGCGAATGACTACATTGCGACGCACGGACAGCCACTCAGACAAGATGGTTTTTAGGTTTTTGACTTCAGGCTTGCCATTGACGCCGATCATGTTCATATTGACCCGAAAACTGGTTTCAAGATCGGTATTGGCGAATAGATGGCTCATGATTTTATCAATATCAAGCTTGCCTTTTTTGAGCTCAATCACGATACGGCACGGGTTGGCATTGTCCGATTCATCATTGGCATCGACGACCCAAGGCAGTTTCTTATCATTCATCAATTTGGCGATTTGTTCGATGATTTTGTTGCCAGAGACTTGATAAGGCAGGGCATCGATGACGACGAGATTTTTTTGTTTTGGGTCGATGTGATAAGTGGCACGCATCTTGTAGCTACCACGACCAGTTTCGTACATGGCGACGAGCTCATCTTTTGGGGTGATGATTTCGGCGGTGGTCGGCAAATCAGGCGCAAGGATGGTTTGGGTCAGCTGCTTGACCGACAAATCAGGGTTCTTTAATAGGCGGATACAGGCTTTGACGACTTCGTTCAGATTGTGCGGTGGGATGTCCGTTGCCATACCGACGGCGATGCCTGTTGTGCCATTTAATAAAATATTTGGCAAGCGAGCAGGTAAGGTGACAGGCTCGGTCAATGAGCCATCAAAGTTATCTTGCCAATCCACCGTGCCTTGCTCAAGCTCGGTCAGTAGCGTGTTGGCATACTGACTCATCTTGGCTTCGGTGTAACGCATGGCGGCAAAGGATTTTGGGTCATCAGGGCTACCCCAGTTGCCTTGACCGGTGATGAGCGGATAGCGATAGCTGAACGGCTGTGCCATCAGCACCATTGCTTCATAACACGCAATGTCGCCATGCGGATGGTATTTGCCCAGCACATCACCGACGGTACGAGCGCTTTTTTTGGGCTTGGCGGTGTGGCGTAGCCCAAGCTCGCTCATGGCATAGACGATGCGTCGCTGTACAGGCTTGAGCCCGTCAGCGATGTGCGGCAGCGCACGGTCCATGATGACATACATGGCGTAGTTGAGATAGGCATATTCGGTAAAGTCGCTTACCGAGCGGGTATCGATGTGCGTGGTCATAATAGGGTATCAATCAGAAATAATCGACTATGATAGCAAGTTTTATCAGTTTTAGGCAATGCCCAACCGAGCTAAGCCGACCGATTTATAAGCAAATACAACAAAAGCAATGACCGATCAGCCATTGCTTTTGTTGGGTGATGTGGGTGATTATAGTGCTTGTAATGAGCTTTCCATACGCTTGGCAAGCTGCACATCACGGCTTTGGACAGCAGATTGTTCTGCATCGCCGATACGGACGCTCACGACATTATAGTCGTGCTGCCACACAGGATAATGCTCAAGGCTTTGGGCAAAAAACGAGACACGCACCATAAAGCTCATCGCTGTGGCAAAATCTTCAAAAGTATAAGTCTTAATCAGGCTGTTGCCATCTCGAGACCACCCTGGTAGCCCATCCAGCTGTAGGGCGACTTGGTCGGAAGTTAGACTGCTCATAGTGTTTCCTAAATTCAATCAATCAAAATGTGGTTTATTTTAGCACAGATTGATATTGGGTGTGCTTATTTATGTAATGCGCGACAAAAGAACAGGTCGGCACGACTTTTTTGCCGTGCTCGACGGCATAGTCTAGGGCGACTTGGGTCAATGCCGAGCCGATGCCCCGACCGCCAAGCGCACTTGGGACGATGGTGTGATCATAAATCAGTATGTCATCGCCAGCCACTTGGTAGCTCAGATAAGCGGTAATCCCATCGATGGTGGTCTCAAAGCGTTGGGCGGTGGTGTTGTGGGTGATGTTCATGATGCGTCCTTGTTTGGTTGTTGATTTATAATAATACAGTTTTTAAATTATGTAAATGGGCGGTGATCTTAAGTATCGCCAAGTTTTTTTGATTGCTTGAGGTTTGTATGATATTTATCTCAAAACATAAATAGGCAAAGAAACGCTACACTGTTTTTTGGCAAAAAAACAGCGGTTTGTCAGCTGATTATATGATCAGAGCCAGAGTTTTGATTGATGTGATGAATCGCCATCAGGCTGGTGCGTTATTGCATGTCTGATTGGCGGTGGCCAAGAAATTAATACTGGTGAAGTAGGTCTTAACTCGGGATTTGGCAGAATGTCAATAAAGCGGACGATAGACAATACATCCAAAATGCTCACCGTGTACTACTGACACGTGCTCGTCAAGGTATGGTGATTTGGATTCCTGAAGGCAGCAGAGCAGATGATACTCGCAAACCTTGTTTTTATGATGGGACGTATCAGTATTTGCGTTCGTTGGATATTAAGGAATTATAATTCATTCCCCAAACTTCTTGATACCCTCAATGATCTGACAATGGTCAATATCGCGAGCATGACAGTTTACCACGCGCTCAAGTAAGGCTTTGATCTGTTGGCACTGCTCGATCTGCCGGTCAATCTGATTCAGATGCGCTTTGGCAAGGGTATCAGCCATTTGACAAGAATTATCGGGATTGGCTTGTAGGACAAGCAGCTCACGAATCTCATTAAGGCTAAAACCAATGGTACGGCATGCCTTGATAAAATGCAGCTCATCTAACTGCACCTGATTAAATGATCGATAGCCATTGACATCTCGCTTGGCAGGCGTGATAAGCCCAAGCCGTTCATAATAGCGGATGGTCTCAAGATTGATGCCGCTTGATTTGGCAAGTTCGCTAATTTTCATCATTTTTCCTTCGTTTATCCTTGACTCTGTAGCGACTACAGGGTTTATAGTATAGCTGAGTTGATGAGAAATTACATGGGAGATTATCATGGCTTGCACTTCTTGCTCGCACGACACAGCCGCCAAACGACTATCACCAGCCTACAAAAGAGCCTTATGGGTTGTCCTGCTGATCAATGCAGCGATGTTCGTCGTTGAGATCTTAGCGGGCATCAGTTCAGGCTCGGTGTCGCTATTGTCCGATAGTTTGGACTTTTTGGGTGACAGCGCTAATTATGTCATCAGCCTGATCGTGCTGCCGATGGCATTGTCTTATCGTGCCAAGGCATCTCTAGTCAAGGGAGTGACGATGGGAGCGTTCGGGCTGTTTATCCTAGCGACCACGGTGTATCGGCTGTGGTATGGTGAAGTACCAAGCCATAGCCAGATGAGTCTTGTGGGGGCGCTGGCGTTATTGGCGAATGTCACAGCAGCATGGCTGCTATACCGCTTTCGTGATGGCGATAGCAACATGACAAGCGTCTGGCTATGCTCCCGCAATGATGCTATCGGCAATGTTGCCGTAATCGGTGCAGGGATTGCTGTGTATTTTACCAGTTCAAGATATCCTGATCTGGTGGTGGCGTTTATCATGGCGGCATTGGCGTTGAGTGCGGGTGTCGCCATCATCAAGCAAGCATTAGGCGAGCTAAAAACTGCTTAATCCAATAAACCTCAATGGCGATCCAAAGCGATCGCCATTTAACAATTATTTTGACTTGCCAAAATCCCACCCAAATTCTCTTCTAGCCAGTCCACCAAATCGGCAAGCTTTTCACCAGCGATTTTGCCATAGTCGGTGAGTGAATATTCCACATGGGGTGGCACGGTGTTATAAGATTTGCGATGCACCATGCCATCATGTTCTAGTTGTTGCAAAGTTTGCGTGAGCATTCGTTCGCTGACGCCTTCAATCTCACGGCGAATTTCGCTAAAGCGTTTTGTGCCATCGGCAAGCACGATCATCACCAGTACACCCCAACGGTTGGTGAGATGCTGTAGGATTTGCCGAGATGGACAACTGGCTGCCAAGACATAGCCGCGTTCGATTGAGTTTGAAACATTTTCCATTTTTATCTCCTTGATTTTTTTTATTCATCATTTAATGCTGTGCGCTGTTGCCCGTTTTCATCAAAATTTTCAGGTTGTAACCAGCGTTCATATTTGGGTTTCATCGCTTGATAGTCTTCTTTGATCATTGAATACCAATTGGTATCTCGTGTGCGGTTTTTATACACTTGTGCTCGGCGAAAGGTGCCTTCGAAATGAAAGCCTAAGCGTTTTGCGGCACGGTTAGAGGGCGCATTTAAGCTATCGCATTTCCATTCATAACGGCGATATTGCAAAACCTCAAACACATATTGCATGACCAAAAACTGTGCTTCCGTTGCCAAGCGTGATTGCTTTAATTCATCGCCATAAAGCACCCAACCCATTTCTATGACACGATTGGCGGCATCAATACGCATCAAGGCAAATGTTCCAACAGTTTTACCTGAGACTTTGTCCACAATCGCTAAATAATAAGGATCGTGAGATTGTGTCATTTTTTCAAAATAAGCCCGAAAATCCGCTTGATTTTTAAAGGCTTCAATAGATAAATAAGTCCATTGTGCTTCAGGGCTTTCTGCGCCATAAAAATGGTAGGCATCATCAAAATGTTTAAAACTGATTGGTTCAACAATGGTATAACGACCGATTAGCTGTTGAATATTGGGCTGTTGTCCTGCTGAATAATCCGTTAATGTTTCCCCGATGGGTTGATTGAGATGGTTGAGTGGCATAATAATCCTTTCATAAAATATATAATAAAATCAATGAATTAAAAATTATTTTCATACTTACATTTTTGTAAGTACTTACTAAAAATAATTTACTCATCTATAATACGCCACATCAAGCAATTTTTCAAGATGTTAACTTTTGATAATCGGAGTATTTTTATGAGCTGAATTTACAATCCAAGTGCAACAAAAAAAGAAGTACTCATCAACTAGAATATAATTTTGTTTCCACACAAAAACCACTTCCAAATGATGAGTACTTCCTACCGACATCTTACAATA
>NZ_LTCC01000013.1:0-54816 GCF_002894025.1 Moraxella sp. RCAD0137 | reverse complement strand
AACGAGCAGTAACTTCAAGTACAAAAAATTCAAGCAGTCTTTTTTGTACTTTTTTACTTAGTTTACAATGGGTTATCTTCATAAAACTAGTATAACATGAGAGTTATTCTAGTACAGCCCCAAAAGTAATGCGTATTATAACTGATTTTTTGGTAACAATCACGCAATTTTAGAGAAATATCTTAAAATTCATTAAAATTACAAAGCCATCACCATCAGCGTTATTTATGAGCGATTAATGCGCTTGACCTGCTTTTTCTTCTCGTAGGCTTAAGAACCAATGCAGAATAATCGCTGCAAAGGTCGCCGTACCAATACCGCCCAGATTAAATTCACCAATCATTAAGCCAAAATCACCAGTACCAAGGATGATGGTGATGGCAGCAACCATCAGGTTTTTGTTGCTGGCAAAATTCACCTTATTATCAATCCAAATCTTCGCCCCAGCAATGGTAATCAGACCAAACACCACGATCGATGCACCTGTTAGGACTGGACTTGGAATGGTCTGAATCATCGCACCAAATTTCGGTGAAAAGCCCAGCACCATCGCAAACACACCTGCCACCACAAAGATGATGGTTGAGTACACACGAGTCACCGCCATCACACCGATATTCTCGCCATATGTGGTCATGCCTGTGCCACCCACACCTGCTGATAAGGCAGTCGCCACACCATCAGCAACGAAAGCTTTGCCAAGCTGCGGAGTTAGGTTTTCGCCAGTCATTGCACCGACCGCCTTGATATGACCCAAGTTCTCCGCTACTAGGATAAATGCCACTGGCGCAATGATCAGCATGGCGTTGGTATCAAAGGTTGGCGAGCTAAAATTCGGCAAACCAAACCAAGCAGCATCACGAATCAAGCCAAAATTAATCGGCTCGCCCAAGCCCATCACATTGGTTGCAATCGCATAAATCACATACGCCATCACAAGACCAAGCAGTAGTAGCAAACGCTGCATAAAGCCACGAGCAAATACCGCAATCATCCCCATGCATAGCACAGTAATCAGCGCCATCCACAGCTCAAATGGCTTGCCTTGTACGCCTTTGACAGTCACTGGTGCTAGGTTTAGACCGATGATCATCACCACCGCACCTGTCACCACAGGCGGCATCAGCTTCTCAATCCAGCGCGTACCTGTCGCCATCACAATTAGACCAATCACAGCATACAAGATACCACAGGCAATGATACCGCCAAGTGCCACAGATAGATTTGGATTCGCCCCTGAGCCTGTGGCGTGTGCTGTCGCTGCCGCCACAACGCCAATAAATGCAAAGCTTGAGCCCAAATAGCTTGGCACACGCCCACCTGTCATCAAGAAAAATAAAATCGTACAGACGCCCGACATCATGATGGCAAGATTGGCATCAAAGCCCATCAAAAGCGGTGCCAACACCGTCGCACCAAACATCGCCAGCACATGCTGCAGACCCAGCATGATGCTTTGACCCACCGGTAAATATTCATTGGTGGCAACAGGTTGCGTATTGATATCGCCTTGATAAGGCTGCCATTTTGGGAACCAGCTCATAATAACTCCAACGGTATTTGATACACCAAAAAACGGCGAATGGAATTTTCCAATCACCTTGCATCATCATTTGCTTAATAAAGTGAGATATTTTTATAAAATTTCACTATTGTACTACATTTGGGTGATGAATGTGTAGGATTTATAACTGTCATAACCAAAAAATTGGAATGATGGGTCACACTAAGTCGCTAGCCATGTACTTGTTATTTTGTTACAATGCTTAGTGCCAATTTTAAAAAATCCATTTTTAAAATGCAAATAAGGAAAGCCAGTAAACTTATCAAAAAAAGGATTTGTCATGCCAAGTTATTATCAATTCTTAGACCGCCAAGAACAAGCCGATGGCAGTATCATCGCTCGCTACATAAGCACCAACCACGCCCAAGGCGCTTGGAATGAGCACGAACAGCACATGGCGCCTGCCACGGGCATCATCAGCCACGAATTACAACATTTCTCCCCACGCACCGATATGCGTATCGCTCGCATCAGCCTAGATATTTTTGGGCTGATTCATGCCGGTGAATTTGAGATCACCACTCGCACCATCCGAGCAGGTCGCACCATTGAGCTGATCGAATCAGTCATGACCGCCAAAGGCAAAGTAAGCATCACCGCTCGAGCATGGCGACTGCAGATGAGTGACACAAGTGCCGTCGCAGGACTCGAAGATACACCGGTCGCCATCTCGGATAATAGATGGCCGATGGATGTGCAGTGGGCGGGTGGATTTATCCGAAGTGTTGAAGCCTGCACCGATGATCGCCGTGCCGGTAGCGGTGTGGTATGGCTGAGCAATGACCTTGAGATGATCGAAGGCGTGCCGACGACGGACTTTGTACGGTTAATGGGCATGGTCGATGCCGCCAATGGTGTCGTACCACGCATCGAGCAGCAGACGATTGAGTGGCTATTTCCCAATCTAGACCTGCAAATTCATCTATATCGCCTACCCGTCGGCAAACGACTAGGCTTACAGAGCATACAACAAATCGGTGATGATGGTATCGGTCTCACCAGTAGTATCTTGCATGATGAGCTTGGGCCATTTGGTCGCAGTGAGCAAATTTTGACGGTGAGGCAGCTACATGGATGATACTGCCGCACAAGTCAATCACGCCAGCTTTTGGCAAAATCGCTATGACCAAGGTCAGACTAACTGGGATGCTGGTAGCATCACTACACCGCTCAAGACCTATATTGATCAGCTTGATAATCGCCATCAACGCATCTTGATCGCTGGTGCTGGCAATGCTCATGAAGGTGCTTATCTGCACCAACAGGGTTTTGATCGTGTGTTTTTATTGGATTTTGCCACAGCACCGCTTGAGCGATTTGCCAAAGCTTATCCAGATTTTCCCCGTGATCATTTATTATGCCAAGATTTCTTTGATCTTGATGGACTAACCTTTGATTTGATTTTGGAGCAGACTTTCTTTTGTGCCATTCATCCCAATCGGCGACAGGATTATGCCAAACAAATGCATCACTTATTGGCGACAGAGGGCAAATTGGTCGGCGTATTGTTTGATTGGCAATTTGAGACATCGCCGCCTTTTTCTGGCAGCATTGATGAATACTTGACACTGTTTTCAAATTATTTTTATATTAATACGATGGTACCTTGTTATAATTCCATCTCTGCCCGCCAAGGCAAAGAACTATTCATTCACTTAACCAAAAAATAGTCATCGCCTACCCTAGGTCACCACATTCATCGCCATAAGTTGCCGATTATCCTTTGTAACTTACATCATTTTGGCTTATAATAAGGAGTTTATTAAAATTATCCAGCAGCGAGATACTCATGAGCGAGCCAATCGATTATAAAAACACCCTAAATCTTGCCGATACCGCCTTTGCCATGCGTGGTGACCTTGCCAAGCGTGAACCGCAATGGCTTGAACAATGGCAAAAAGACGATGTCTATGGACAGATTCGTAAGGCTCGTCAAGGTCGCAAAAAATACACCCTACACGATGGCCCGCCGTATGCCAACGGTCAAATCCACCTAGGCCATGTGGTCAATAAAGTCCTAAAAGACATCATCGTCAAATACAAAACTCTAGACGGCTATGATGCACCATATGTGCCAGGCTGGGACTGTCACGGTCTGCCAATCGAACAAAAAGTCGAAGGCCTACTGGGTAAAGTCGGTCAAGAAAAAGACGGCCGTATCATCTCATCGACCGAATTTCGTGGTGCGTGCCGTGACTACGCCAAAAGCCAAATTGCCCTACAAATGGCGGATTTCAAACGCCTAGGTGTGCTTGGCGACTGGGAAAATCCATATCTGACGATGAATTTTCAAACCGAAGCCGACACCGTACGAGCACTTGCCAAAATCTATGAAAACGGTCATATCGTGCGTGGCATGAAACCTGTCAACTGGTGTCTAGACTGTGGCTCTGCTTTGGCTGAAGCTGAAGTCGAATACGAAGACAAGACTTCTGATGCCATCTATGTCGGCTTTGATATTGTCAATCGTGAAACTCTGGCACAGACTGCCAACATCACAGGCAGCCTACAAGCAGTGATTTGGACAACGACGCCATGGACGCTGCCTGCCAACCAAGCCATCAGTGCACACAGCGAGCTTGACTATGCCATCATCTCATCGGGTGAGCGTCATTTTATCGTCGCCAAAGATCTGGCCGAAGACTTTGCCAAAGCCATCGCTTTGGAAGATGTTGCCATCATCACGACCGTCAAAGGCAGCGAGCTTGATACCCTAAAAACCCAGCACCCATTGATTGCTGAGCGTCAAGTGCCAATCATCCTAGGCGAGCACGTCACAGCTGATAGCGGTACAGGCCTTGTACATACCGCTCCAGCACACGGTGTCGATGACTATAATGTCGGCCGTACGTACAACCTACCGACCGAAAACCCAGTCGCAGGCAACGGTGTCTATCTACCTGAAGCCAAAGTATTCGTCGGAGAGCACATCTATAAAGCTCAACCAAAAATCATCGATGCACTCAGCCAAACTGGCCACCTACTGGCACACAACAAAATCCGCCACAGCTATCCACATTGCTGGCGACATAAGACACCGATTATTTTCCGAGCGACGCCACAGTGGTTTATCAGTATGGAAGCCAAAGGCTTGCGTGAACAAGCTTTAAAAGACATTCCTGAAGTCATCTGGACGCCAGCATGGGGTCAAAACCGCATTGAGTCGATGATGAACGGTCGCCCTGACTGGTGTATCAGCCGTCAGCGTACTTGGGGTGTGCCGATTCCGTTCTTTATCCACAAGGACTCAGGCGAGCTACACCCACGCACTTTTGAGCTGATGGAAGAAGTTGCCAAGCTCATCGAACAAGGTGGCGTAGAAGCATGGTTTGATGCCAGTGCCGAAGCGTTTATCGGTGCTGATGCTCAAGAATACAACAAATGCACCGACACGCTTGATGTGTGGTTTGACTCAGGCTCAACCAACTTTGCCGTATTGGCTAGCCGTGATGAATTATCAAACCCTGCCGATCTATACCTAGAAGGCTCTGATCAGCACCGTGGTTGGTTCCAGTCATCGCTATTGGTCAGCGAATCCATCTATGGTCGTCCGCCATACAAGCAAGTTTTGACGCACGGTTTCACCGTCGATGCCAAAGGTCATAAACTGTCCAAATCCAAAGGCAATACCAAAGGCTTTGAGCCATCTGACATCGCCAATAAGCTTGGCGTGGACATTCTGCGTCTGTGGGTCGGCTCATCAGACTATCGCTATGAGATGGCGGTGAGTAAAGAAGGCTTTGATCGTACGACCGATATGTATCGCCGTATCCGTAATACCATCCGATTCTTACTTGCCAATACCGATGACTTTGATCCAGCAAGCGATTTAATCGATGCTGACAAGCTTGTCAGTCTGGATAAATTCATCCTAACTCGTGCCAAAGCTGTCCAAGACGAAATCATCAGCTCATACACCAATATGGACTTCCATCAAGTCTGTCAAGCGGTGATGGGTTTTTGTTCGCAGGATTTGGGTGGATTTTATTTGGACATCATCAAAGACCGCACCTACACCACGCGTGCAGACGGTCATCCACGCCGCTCAGCACAGACTGCCCTTTATCATATCGCACACGCGCTACTGCGCTGGATTGCACCAATTTTATCATTCACCGCCCAAGAAGCATGGCAAGTACTCAAAGGCACAGATGGCTATATCTTCACCGCTGAATGGTATGAACTGCCAACACCTGCGATGACTGACATCTCAAGTGATGAATGGCAAGCCATCGTCGATGCCAAAGACATCATCAATAAAGCCATCGAAGATGCACGCACCGACAAGATCATCAGCAGCAACCTGACTGCCAAAGTCGCCATCACCGCACCTGCCCAGACTGCCGAGATTTTGGCAAAATTAGGTGATGAGCTTCGCTTTGTCTTCATCACCAGTGATGCCACTGTCAATACAGGTGATGCGTTGTCTGCTGTCATCACCCCTGCTGATGGTAGCAAATGTGTCCGCTGCTGGCATATCCGCACCGATGTCGGTCAAGACAGTAGCCATCCAGAGCTATGCACCCGCTGTATCGAGAACTTAGGCGATGGCGAGGTACGCCACTATGCCTAATGCCAACCAAATCCCAAATGGCAGCAAGGCAATGGGATACTATCTCATTGCCATCGTCGTGCTTGTGCTTGATCAGATCAGCAAATACTATTTTGAATTTGCCTTTGAAGAAGGTGATACGGTGAGCGTCATTGAGCCTGTGCTCAACTGGACTTTGGCGTACAATCGTGGTGCCGCCTTTAGCTTTTTGGCAGATCAAGCAGGTTGGCAAAAGTGGTTTTTTGCGATCTTGGGTCTTGCTGTCTCAGGCTTTATCATCGCCTATCTGCGTAAAGTGCCGAAGGGTGCTGGTGTGCTAAGCCTAGGGCTTGCGATGGTGCTGGGTGGTGCGATTGGTAATGTCATCGACCGAGTATTGCATGGTCATGTGATTGATTTTATTCATGTGCATTATGCCGATGTGTGGCATTATCCGATTTTTAATATCGCCGATATCGGTATCTGCGTAGGGATGATGCTCGTGGTCTATGATATGCTGTTCTTAGAAAAGAAACGCACACTTGGGCAAGACCTGTAAGACAATCAAAAAGGCTTAATCAGATGATTAAGCCTTTTTATTCATCAAATCCCTGTATTTATACTCAATCCGACACCGCAACTTTTGCACCCATCAACACAAACACCGCACCCGAGCCAATATCCATATAACGCTTAGCTTTTTGGCTGGTGAGCAGCTTGGATAATACCGTGCCTGCCAACATCGCCAAAGCCACAAGCCATACCGCCGAGATCATGGCATAAACCACACCAAGTAGCAGATAGGCAGCAGCATTATCCACTTGTGTCGCCACAATAAACTGCGGAAAAAACGCCAAGAAAAACAGTGCCACTTTGGGATTGAGCACATTGGTCAGTAAGCCTGAACGATAGGCTTGCCATGCACTGATGGGTATGGCATTGCTAGAGCTATGGATGGCAAGCCTAGTTGGATTTTTGATGGCATGATAAATCGCCATGACGCCCAGATACACCAAATATGCCGCACCCAAATATTTAATCATGCTAAACAGCATCGCTGATTTGGCGACAATCGCTGCCAGCCCCACGGCCGCAAGCACCGTATGCACCAGCACGCCACTTGCCACACCAAGTGCCGCCATCGAGCCGATATGCTTATCATAGCCAATGGCACGATTGAGCACAAACACCGTGTCAATCCCTGGTGTCATCGCAAAAATCATCGTCGCCGTCACAAAGGTGGCAAATTCTTTGATACCAAAGTGCAAAAGCAGCTCGCCAAACATGGTCAGTCCTTTTTTTGGAAACTGATTCAGATTTTGCAAGTTTTGGTGGTGAATGTCAATGGATATTATGCTAAACTAAGGTAATTTTTGAGACATTATTTGACTATGAATACACCAATTTTACCCAATGAAGAAGTGCGTATCGCACATGGCAGTACAGTCAGTCTGCATTTTGAAGTCAGCCTACCAAATGGTACTGTCATCGACTCCACCTTTGACCGCCCTGAGCCTGTCAGCCTAACCATCGGTGATGAAAGCTTGCTTGCCGGTTTTGAAAAGGTACTGATTAACCTAAAAGCTGGCGATACTCGCACCGCCCACCTGCCTGCCGATGAAGCCTTTGGGCAATGGAATAGTGAGAATGTGCAGAGCTTTGCCCGTGCACAATTTGCTCTATCTGAGCCAAACCCTGTCGTCGGTATGATGATGGAGTTTGCCGACAAAGGTCAAAATTCACTCGTGGGCGTCATCAGCGAAGTGGGTGATGATACGGTCAAAGTGGATTTTAATCACCCATTGGCAGGCTCTGATGTGCTGTTTAAGGTACAGATTTTTAAGGTCACACCAAAAGGCGAAGTCGGTGTTCAACTGCGATGACCTCTGCACATCAATAAGTTCGGTACAATATAAAATTGGGAGATAGCGTGCAAAGCAGCGAAACCACCTCAGCACAACTGACAAACTCCGTCGGCATCGTCACACCACAGACCTTGGTGTTTGATGAGCCATTGACCTTAGAATGCCAACGCGTATTGCCATCATTTGAATTGGTCATTGAGACTTATGGCACATTAAACGCCGAAAAAACAAACGCCATCTTGATCTGCCATGCCTTATCTGGCAGTCATCATGCCGCAGGCTTTCACAGCATCGACGATGCCAAGCCCGGTTGGTGGGATGCGTTGATTGGCCCAAACAAAGCCATTGATACCAATGAGTTTTATGTCGTATGCCTAAATAATATCGGCTCATGCCACGGCTCAACAGGACCGACGACCATCAACCCCGAGACAGGCAAAATCTATGGCGCAGATTTTCCACTGATCACCATCAAAGACTGGGTGAAGACCCAAGTGATGCTCTCAGATCGACTGGGCATCGACAAATGGCACGCCATCATCGGCGGCTCAATGGGCGGCATGCAAGCGCTACAATGGTCGGTCGATTATCCCGATCGCTTGGCGCGAGCAGTCATCATCGCCAGCACGCCAAAGCTATCGGCTCAGAACATCGCCTTTAACGAAGTGGCACGCCAATCGATCTTATCTGACCCTGATTTTCATGATGGTTGGTATCTGGAGCATGGCACCTATCCGCGTCGTGGCTTGATTTTGGCACGCATGGTCGGGCATATTACTTATATCACCGAAGATGCGATGAAAGCCAAATTTGGCCGCGATCTAAAATCAGGCAAATTCATGTATGGCTATGATGTCGAGTTTCAGGTCGAAAGCTATCTGCGCTATCAAGGCGAGCGATTTAGCCAAAATTTCGATGCCAATACTTATCTACTCATGACCAAGGCGCTTGACTATTTTGACCCGACGCGCGGCTATGTGCCTGATGCTCTGCCCGATGAACAGGCGCTCAAAGAGACTTTGGCACGCACCCAATGCCAATTTTTGGTGGTGTCATTCACGACCGATTGGCGGTTCTCTCCCGAGCGTTCGGTGGAGCTTGTGGATGCCTTGATCGCCAATCAAAAATCCGTCAGCTTCGTCAATATCGATGCGCCGCATGGTCATGACTCGTTCTTATTTGATATCCCTCGCTATGTCAATGCTGTCAAGGGCTTTTTGATGGCGCCAGCGATCCAGACTGCGGTGCGTGCCGATGGCATTTCGCCGACGACGATCTCAAAACTTGCCAGACAATAGCGCAATGGTCGATCAACCCTCATCCACATCGTCCACATCAAAGGATCACTTATGAATAACATCGATCATCAACTGGCTGAAAAATGGATCAAACCCAAATCGCGCGTGCTTGATCTTGGTTGCGGTGATGGCACTTTATTGTTGCACCTGCAAAAAACACTGGGTGTCACAGGTTATGGTCTTGAAATTGATGAAGCCAAAATTAATGAAGCCATCGGTAAAGGGCTGAATATCATCGAGCAAGACTTAAACGATGGCTTGGCGCGCTTTAGTGATAATAGCTTTGACACCGTGGTGATGGCGCGTGCGCTACAGGCGGTAAAATCCCCCGATCAGCTACTCATCGACATGCTCAGAGTCGCCAAAGAAGGCATCGTCACCTTCCCAAACTTTGCCTATTGGCAAAACCGCGTGTATCTTGGCATCAAAGGCATCATGCCAATGAGCGAGACGCTGCCACACGAATGGTATAACACGCCAAATATCCATCTGTGTACCTTTAAGGATTTTGAGCGGCTGTGCGATGACAATGACATCCGCATTATCGATGCCGTCGCCATCAGTGACAAACCCAGCCCAAAGCTGCCGACAGTGCTGATGAATCGCTTGGTTAAGCGCGCACCGAATCTCTTGGCTGATGTCGCTGTCTATCGCATCGCCAAAAACTAACTGTGTGACAATAAATCACGATGACTGACATTGGTTAACTTATGGTTACGGTTTGTTTATTGAGATTGTCACAAAAAAACGCTATACTTAGTGGTTGTGATGATCTTCATCTTAAATCAGATCGATGGACTGATCTAAGATGAGTCATTGGATAATTTGCCCATGATGGTCGCTTTGGGAGCGCGATAGCATCGCTTAATATCCACCAAGCGCCATTTTGACTGATTTTGCCACAGGAAATGACCATGAAATTTTTAAAAACCGCCCTTTTCATCGGCGTACTTGGCAGTGCTGTGTTGGCACATGCACAATCCTCAACGAGCAGCACTCGATTTGAGTCGATGGACATCACCGGCCTAACCAACCAAGCCGCCAGTGGCAATCATCATGCGCAATTTTTCTTGGCCAAGCGTCTGCAAAAAGGTGAAGGCGTCGCCAAAAACCCTGCGCAAGCTGTCTATTGGTACACACGCGCCGCCGAAAAAAATATCGCACCAGCACAGCTGAATCTGGGCATCATGTACCTGCGCGGTGAGGGCGTAAAAGCAGACATGGCCACAGGTCGAGCATGGCTTGAGCGCGCTGCCAATCTGGGCGATAATCGCGCAAGCTACGCACTGGCGATGATCGATGAGCAGCAGCAGCGCTTGGTGGATGCTTATAAATGGTACGATCTATCCACCCGCGATGGCATGCTTGATGACAATGTACGCAATCGCGCTAAGGCAAAAGTCAGCCAACTGGCACTAAACCTATCCTCAAGCGAGATCGAATCTGCCAAACGCAGCGCCAATGCTTGGTTCCAAAACCAATAACCTTTACCAAAAAACCAAACAAACAGCCAATCGCGACAGATTGGCTGTTTTGATTTTTAACATTTGCATGCATATAAAAGATGAACGCCCAAGCAAGCTTGAGCGTTCGGTGGAGAAAGCTATTTGTATGGATTAGAAAGTATAATTCACACCCACACGGTATTCGCGGCCGACGCCTGGGTAGGTATTCACGCCCGCACGCTGTGAATGTGGATAGTAGAATTTATCTTCAAGATTATTCACTGACAAATTCACATTCATCTTATCATTGCCATAAGGCTTCCAATTTGCAAACACATCGCTCACGCTATAGCCTGGGCGAGAACTGATGGCTGACCCAGCCACAACTGCATCATCAGAATCCTCAACAGTACGATTACGAACGCCAATTTCTAGGTTTGGATTAGCAAAGCGATAAGCCAATGACGCTGTCCAAGTACGACCGACTGGTACGGCAAATTCAGGGTTAACTTCAGCAGTTGAGCTTAAGAAGTACTCAGGGTTGCTCTCGGCCACACCAACACGCGCAGTCAAGCCGCCTTGACGATATGATGCACCTACTTCATAGCCGTGGTTTTTAGAATAACCGTCATTGACCGCCTCTCTTTGGCCTGCTGCATCATGTCTGTCTTGTGGATTGACGATGACATCATCAACTTTTTGCCAATAATAAGTACCATCTAACCCAAAGTTGCCATTATTGTAGTTAAAACCGATTTCAGTGTTGCGTGCTTGTTCAGCTTTGATATTTGGGTTAACAGATACACGAGCGCGACCAACCATCAAAGCATCATACAGACGCGGGCTGCGAGTCGCATAGTTATGGTTGGCACTGAAGCTTAGTGATGGTGTTGCTTGATAAATCAAACCAAGACTTGGGTTTAGGTTGCCGCCTTTTGCATTGACGCCGTCATTTGCAGTAAAATCAAAGTGATCATAACGCACGCCGCCTGTTAAGGTCAAGTTACCCACATCACCGATAATTTCAACATACGCGCCTGTGTCAGTTTTTTCTGGTGTGTGCGTCATGATGCTAGGATTGATGTTGCCCGGGGTGATTTCTTGATGACGGTAATTTACGCCATATTTTACCAAAGTATTCTCACCAGCATTCACATCTACATTAAAGTTTGCACCTTTGGTGTCGATCTCGGTAGTGGTCTCAACAGGATCTGGATAGTTTGCTGCATTGCCATAGCCACAGTAGCCACAGCCACGATCATCAGCTGAATAACGCTCATTTTTCATCTGATAAATATTGGCGGTCACATCATTGGCAAAGCTAAAGCCCAAGTCTTTTGCGGTCCATTCCAAGTTGGTATTACTTAATGAGGTTTCGCGATAAGCTGGTGCCTGACGAGCCAAGCTTAGGCGAGGATTGACCTCCGTACCAAATGCAGAAAACTCTTCACGCACAGTACGCACGCCTGCTTGCTCATCTTTCATGTGACTAAGCACAAAACGATGCTTGCCAAAATCTGCGCCTATTTTTGCCAAATAGCTGGTCGTCTCAAGTGCACTGTATGGCACATAATCTTCGCCATCAATGCCATTGACATAGTCCTTGCCCGCTGAGAAATTTTCTTCATCTTTGACATTATAAGAGATCAAGGCATCAACATTACCCATGCGACCAAAAGCAGTCGCACCGTAATTATAACTATCATTGCTTGAGTAGCCTGCACTGATTTTAGCACCATAGTCTTTGTCGCTGCCAGCCAGCAGATCTTTGGCATCTAAAGTTCGAGCAACAATCGCACCATTGGTGGCGCCGATACCAGCCGATGCTGATCCTGCACCTTTTTGAACACTGACAATCTTCACCAAAGATGGATCAAGGATAAAACGACCTTGATGGTATAAGATCTGGCTATCAGAATAGGCATTATCAACCTTGATATCCACTGAGTTTTGACCCATACCGCGAATGGTCAAAAACTGTGATGCACCTGTACCACCACCGATGTCAATCGCTGGCTCTTCTTCAAGTAAGCCACGCAGATTTGTGTCAGTACTCTCATCCTTTTCTTGAGCAGTCACCACATTGGTTTTTACCTTGGTGCCTTGACGGTCGATATTGACATATTCTGTCGCCAAAACAACTTCAGATACCGACTCATCAGCGTGCGCTTGGGTAACAAAAGCAGCGCCCATCGCCAAAGTTAGGGGCAATAATTGAAACTTTTTCATAACAACTCCGATTATGATAGAAATATCAGCCAGTAAAACGACCTGCCAACTCACCAAACTCAACCAAAAAAACCTGAAAATATGACAATTAAGCAAGAATAGCAAGGTATGGATAAGGATTGTAGCAGACTATTTTTATTTTGTAAATGATAATTGATACTATTTGATAAAATAAATGGGAATTATTTGTATTTAATTTATTGATAGGATTGTTATTGTTATTTTATTTCATTTTTAGGATGATCAAACGCTCGCCAAACAAAAAAATCGCCCATCATGCGATGAGCGATTCAAGCTTAGGCAGTATTAGTTTTGACGATAGTTCGGTGCTTCTTTGGTGATTTGAACATCATGGACGTGCGATTCTTTCATACCTGCTGATGTCACTTTGACAAAGGTGGTATTAGCACGCATCTCTTCGATGGTGCGGCAGCCTGTGTAGCCCATCGATGATTTTAGACCACCTGCCAGTTGATTGATGATGCCTGCCACTGGACCTTTGTATGGTACACGGCCTTCGATACCTTCTGGAACCAGCTTTTCAACACCGTCTTTGGCATCTTGGAAATAGCGGTCTGATGAGCCGTTTTGACCACTCATCGCACCCAGCGAGCCCATGCCACGATACGCCTTGTAGTAGCGGCCTTGGAATAGCTCAACTTCACCTGGCGCTTCTTCAGTACCTGCCAATAGACTACCCACCATGATGCACGACGCACCTGCTGCGATGGCTTTTGCCATATCGCCTGAGAAGCGAATACCACCATCAGCGATCAATGGAATGCGGTCTTTGAGTGCGGTGGCGACATTGTCAATCGCACTGATTTGCGGTACACCAATACCTGCGATGATACGCGTGGTACAGATAGAGCCAGGGCCGATACCGACTTTGACAGCGTTTGCACCTGCATCCATCAAGGCAAGCGCTGCATCGCCTGTTGCGATATTACCGCCGATGACTTGGATGTTTGGATAGTTTTTCTTGATCCATGCCACACGGTCGATGACACCTTTTGAGTGACCGTGTGCTGTATCGACGATGATGACATCGACATTGGCATCAATCAAGGCTTCAACACGTGCTTCGGTATCTGCACCTGTACCGACAGCAGCACCGACACGCAGACGGCCACGGCTGTCTTTGGCGGCATTTGGGTTGTTTTCAGCTTTAGTGAAGTCATTGACGGTGATCAGACCTTTTAGGCGAAAATCATCATCAATCACCACGACTTTTTCGATACGGTGCTTATGAAGTAGCTCTTTGATACGCTCTTGAGACTCGCCTTCTTTGACGGTCACTAGCTTATCTTTTGGTGTCATGACATTTGACACAGGCTGATTCAGATTGGTCTCAAAGCGTAAATCACGGTGGGTAACGATGCCAACGACCTTATTGCTACCTGCTTCTACGACAGGTACACCGCTGATTTTGTGCTCACGAGTGATGCGTAGCAAATCGCCCACAGTGGCATCAGGGTTGACAGTGATTGGGTCAGCAACCGTACCTGCTTCGAATTTTTTGACATGGCGGACACGGCGTGCTTGATGAGCGATGTCCATGTTTTTATGAATGATACCTAGACCGCCAAGCTGAGCCATTGCAATCGCCATCTTAGATTCGGTGACGGTATCCATCGCCGCTGAGATGATTGGCAGATTTAGGTTGATATCAGTGGTTAGGCGAGTACTTAGGTTGGTTTCTTTTGGTAGGACTTCTGAGTAGGCAGGTAGGAGCAAGACATCATCAAATGTCAAGGCATCGTAGGCAATGCGTAGCATAGGTTATTTCCTTTGTAGTGTGCCAAATTATCCAAAAATCAGATAATTAGGTTGATGAAATAACGCCGTATTGTACCAAAAATTACGGGGTGTTGGCAAGAGGTTTTTTGTCCACCAACACCGCTTATAATTACATATCAAATTGTTTAATTATATTTGATGCCAATAATCTATCGCTTTATCTCTAGACTCATCTATCTCAGATTTGTATTTATAGCCACAATGCTGACATTGCAAATTTGAAATTTTATTCTTGTTCTGCAACTTAGGTTCCACCACTAAATAATTCAATCTATCTCGGCTTTTTTCAAGATCAGGAATGTTAAAACCAATTGACTGCCAATATTCTAACATGCTTAAGAAATGATCTTTATCCAAATGTCGTTTATAGACTACAAACCATCTATTTCCAGCCTTATTAGTACCATTTTTGCCTACTAGCTTTTTATCTGCAGGTATAGGCAGGCTCGCCAATCTCTCAAAATCAACCAATACCGACTCCCTTTCTGATTGGAAATCCGCAAAAGATCTAACATGAAAAGGATTTGAACAGCTTGGACATAAAATCAAATGTCCGCGATGACCTAGAATATCATCGTTATCCACAATGTCATTGCTCGTAGATACTCCCACTATCCTCAGATTTACATTTCGTCTTTGTAAATGCTCTTTGCTGCAACAAGCAAAACAACTATTACATATTACCCAACCATTTGAGCATTTAGCTGAAGTTCTACTATCAATAACACCAACACATCGTGCATTTGAACAGTGCGATATATAAACATCCAAATCAGGCTTTTCACATTCTGGATTTCGGCAATCAAATCTTGTGACACGATAAAAAGCATACAAAGACTTTCCTTTTGGCTTTAATAAATGCCCACATGATGTACAGTTCATATGCTCTAAGAATCTATTAACATGATTGATCACCCCATATAAGGTTGCAATTTCATCATCATATATTGGCATTTGCAAAATTTCTAAAAAATCCAATAAGTTATAATCTTTCCAGTTTTTATTTGGGTTCGGTATTCTAGCATGCTGAAAACAAACTTCATTATTGCACCACCAAAAAGAAACACCGCTATTTGACATTCTCCGCGCTAATGTTCCGTCGCAAATTTTAGTTTGCTCAGATTTAGAATTTTGGATATTAGCAAGCGAGTCGCTTTTAAAATAACCATAAATATGATCACCAACAACATTACCCCATCCAATAAATTTCTCGCTGCCTGAGTAAAAATTAACAGGTTTGTAATATAAATAATCTATATCTTCATTAAATTCTTCTGATTTTTCGTACGCTCTACCATTGCATTTATTAAAATAATGTCGTAGTTGCAATACATCATCCATTTTTTTAAACAAGCGTGGATTTGTAAATACCCCATTCTTAACACAACATCATCGTAGAATAATTAAGCCACCTGCCTGTACTCAGCAGGTGTCATATCATTAAGTGAATCATGGGGTCTTTCGGTGTTATAAACCTTGATCCAATCCTCAGTCAGCTTACTAACCTCGTTTAAATTGTTGAAAAGGTAGCAGTCTAAAACCTCATTACGATAACTGCGATTAAACCGTTCAATATAAGCATTCTGATAAGGACAGCCAGGCTCGATATAGTCAATATAGATGCCGTGAGCTGATGCCCAATCAGTGAATGTGCTAGATGTAAACTCACTGCCGTTATCCACACGAATTTGCTTAGGATAGCCATGCCACTCGGCTAGCTGGTCAAGGTAGCGAATTACTCGGAGTGAAGGCAGACTGGTACCAATATCAATGCCTAATACTTCACGGTTGTAATCATCAATCACATTAAAGGTTCGAAAGCGAATATTGTTGTGCAGCTTATCGCTCATAAAGTCCATAGACCAAGTATGACCCAATGCGTTTGGCACACTTAGCGGCTTAGGGTTGCGCGTTGGTAGCCGTCTTTTAGACTTACGGCGTAGGTTTAAGTTTAAAGCTGTATAAACACGGTGTACTCGCTTATGATTCCATGAATAGCCAAGCTTACGTATACGCTTAAAACACTTTGGGAAGCCCCAACGATTGTGCTTGTCTGTTAGCTCATTTAAAACATCAATAATTTCACTATCGTCAGATAGTTTAGGCTTATAGTAATAAGCAGTTCGACTCATACAGACAACCTGACAACTAACTGCAATGCTGACATCATACTGCGCCTGTAATTCTTGCGCCCAGACTTTGCGCTCGGGTACAGGCGCTATAGCTTTTTTATGATCTCTTCCTGCATTTGCGCTTTAAGGCTTAAATCAGCATACATCTGTTTAAGCCTACGGTTTTCTTCTTCAAGCTCTTTTAGTCGTTTGACATCAGAGGCTTCCATACCGCCGTATTTAGACTTCCATTTGTAAAATGTCGAGCTAGCTACCCCGTATTTACGGCACAGCTCTTTAGCAGATATCCCAGCTTCTGCTTCTTTTAATATTGATACTATTTGGGTCTCGGTCATTCGTTTGCTCATATTAAAACTCCTTATGGGTATTTTATAAGAAATTCTACGTTTGAGCTGTGTTATTTTAGGGGATAGTTACAGATTAGATAATATTTCAAGCAGGTTATATCTCAACTGAAATTGATTTATTCGTACACGCTGATTTAACAATCTCAATAATTCCAATACAACCTTTGAAGAATAATCCGTTACATTGATGTGTAAAATTTCATCAAGACTCATTTGAATCTTATGTAAATATATAGAATTAAAAATCTTTTTAATACATTTTACTTGATCATTAGTTTCCAAATCCTTAATATTATTTAACCATTCCTTATCAATTTCTTGAATATCATCATTTAACCATAATTCTATTTTGACAACCGGGCTCGCCAATAAAATTGCTTTTTCTATTAAATTTTCATAATTTTCTTTATTTAAAATATGTAACAGCTTTTGAATTTCTTTTATGTTAAGCTTTGTTATATGAGTACCATCATCAAAACCCAACAAAGCTTTGGCGGCAAATAGTTTTAGTTCGTCTGAAACCCAAGAATCAAATACAATCTCTTTTATATCCGCTATATTGGCAAAGTTATAAATAATTCTGTCTAAAATAGAGTTTTTGAAATCATCAAGACATTTTTGATAATTAAATCTAAACAATGAATCTAGACTTT
Source organism: Moraxella sp. RCAD0137 (assembly GCF_002894025.1). Lineage (NCBI taxonomy): Bacteria > Pseudomonadati > Pseudomonadota > Gammaproteobacteria > Moraxellales > Moraxellaceae > Moraxella > Moraxella sp. RCAD0137. The sequence goes on along the minus strand of NZ_LTCC01000013.1, from coordinate 36,952 downwards.
TAATTTTATCTATATCTACAATTTCTGTTAGTTCAAGATTCTCAAGCATCCAATTACGGAATTCATCTTTTGAAAATAGTTTTGCACCAAATTGATTCTCAAGTTGAATAATTGTAGAAATATTTAATTCATAATTGTTTTTTACATAGTTAATCAAGCATTTGGTTAACTGCTGAGCCTCACGACTTTCAAGGATATCAAACAATTCTATATACAATGAATCGTCGCGCACAACGTCATCACTTCTTGAAACATATGCATTAAATAGAAAATCCCAATCAGTTTCATTTTCTAAAAGACTAACACCATACGCCTCTAATTTATCGTTATTTTTAAATGACTTTCTAACTTTTGCTGTTATAAACTTTGACTTAGTAAATTCGGACAGGCTATCCTGTTGCTCTGCCGCAATTGTATTTTTGTGAAAAAATACAGATGAATTGATATCACCCTTAAAATCAGCAAATCCATATTTTGCACCATCAGCTGTTCCAAACCATTGAATTTGACCGATGTATTTTTGATCCTTATCCATAAAAACCTCTTTAGATATAAATAACTAAATTATTTTAATGAAAATTGCAAACTACATCAAGCTTAGCAATGTGGCAAAAAACTCATTTTTCTGACATAATACACATAATTATCTAACCGTTAAAACCAATATGACCACCAAAACCACCCTGCTGACCGCCATCATCACAAGCACCCTATTACTTACCGCCTGTGGCGATAAAGCACAAACCAAAAGCGAAACAGCCGCACCGACGGCGACAGCGACGCCTGTAAGCGACAAGAGCGACACCGCTGTCATCAAAGCCCTGCAAGATAATCTGGATAAATCTGGCATCACCATCAAAGTCACCAATGCCATCGCCACACAGATGCCCGATATGTACTGGGTTAGCTTTGATAACGCCCCATCGATGTTCACTGACAAATCAGGCACCTATCTGATTCAAGGTCAGATAGTCAAGCTCGGTGATGGCGAGCCTGTGGATATTGCTGCTGACCTATTATCCGCCATTGCCAAAGACGCACTTGCCAAAGTCCCAGAATCTGAGCAAATTATCTTCACCGCTCAAGGCGATAAAAAAGCCCACATCTATGTCTTCACCGATCCGACCTGTCATTACTGCCAAAAGCTGCACAGCGAGATCGATGCCATCACTGCAGGCGGTGTTGAAGTCCGTTACTTGGCTTGGCCACGCGCCCAAAAAGATGTCCCACTTGCCAAGGCTATCTGGTGTAGCAGCGACCGCCAGGATAAACTTACTCAAGCCAAACAAGGCAAAGCCATCAACGCACCCGACTGCGACAACCCTGTCGAGCAGCACATGGCATTGGGGCATACACTCGGAGTCAGTGGCACGCCAGCGATCTTTACTGCATCAGGTATGCAAATCGGCGGCTACATCCCTGCTGATGAGCTAATTCAACTGGCCATCGAGCATCAATAAAGCCTGCAATAATCAAGATCAAGCATCATGATCAGATGAGCCGATAGATGAAGCGGCTCTATAAATATTGGTTTGCTACAGCTGTCGAAAAATTCATACAATTTGGTGAGAATTTAGCAAAAATCACTGGCACAAATCCATGACTTATGATAACTTAAGCAATTTACTCATTCTTTAAAAGGCACTGATATTGGCCAAGCTCGCGATTGACTGCGTGATGGCTCAGCTCTTGCCTTGCCGTTTTTTGCTGTTTTCCGAACTTACGGAGCTTTTTTGTGAACAAAACCATCAACATCGCCGTACTGGGTCTGGGCACTGTCGGTACAGGCGTGCTTAATCTCATCAAAGACAATGTCAATGAGCTGGCGCGCAGAAGCGGCCATCGCTTGGTCGTCACCCACGCAGGCACACGCCGTCAGCGTGATGATATCGATCCGAGCATCCACCAAACTGCTGATCTGATGTCGATCGCCGAAGCGCCAGATGTCGATATCGTCATCGAAGTCATCGGCGGCACCGATGTGGCTTATGATGTCATTACCCATGCCATCCGCCACAAAAAACATGTCGTCACCGCCAATAAAGCCTTACTTGCCAAACACGGTAACGAAATCTTTAAGCTTGCCGAAGAAAATGGCGTACAAGTCCGCTATGAAGCAGCGGTCGCAGGCGGTATCCCGATCATCAAGATCGTGCGCGAAGCACTTGCTGCCAACAAAATCGACTGGCTAACTGGCATCATCAACGGTACTGGTAACTTTATCATGACCGAGATGCAACAAAAAAACCGTAAATTCAATGATGTCCTTGCTGAGGCTCAGGCACTGGGCTATGCCGAAGCGGATCCGACCTTTGATGTCGAGGGCATTGATGCAGCGCATAAATTATCACTACTGGCATCGATCGCCTTTGGTATTCCTGTGCAGTTTGATAAGGTATATTGCGAAGGCATCACCAAAGTCAGCCTCCAAGATGTCGTCTATGCCAAAGAGCTTGGCTATACCATCAAGCATCTGGGTTTTGCCATCCGCCGTGATAATGGCATCGAGCTGCGCGTGCATCCTGCATTGATCCCAAGCGATACCCTGCTTGCCAATGTCAATGGCGTCAAAAATGCCGTGATGATCGATGCGCACCCGCTTGGACAGTCGCTGTACTATGGCGATGGCGCAGGCGCTGGTGCGACCGCATCGGCGGTGATGGCGGATGTGATGGATCTGATCTATGTCATCAAAGATGCCCTGCCAAGCGATGTGCCGCATCTGGCATTCATGCCCGATGAGCTGTCAGATACCCGCATCCTACCAAGCGATGAGATGACTTCTGGCTACTATCTACGCCTGACAGTCAAAGATGAAGTTGGCGTACTGGCTGACACCACGCGTATCCTAAGCGATAATGGCATCAATATCGATGCTATCCTACAGCGTGATGCACACAAATCAGGTCTGGTGCCGATCATCATCCTCACCCTACCTGTCGTCGAAAAACAAATGAACACCGCCATCGAGCAAATCGAAGCCTTGGGTGCGGTGGTCGAGCCTGTGGTGCGCATCCGTCTAGAAAGCTTGGAATAATCGCTTGGCTTGAACTGTCGCAAAAACCAAAAGACGGCCTGATGGTCGTCTTTTTTGATGGTGATAGATTAAATCAGTACGGCATGACACCATCAAACAATTAGTCGCTCACCAAAACGCCTTGTTCATCATAAAGATCATGGTTGCCATCAGTCCTTTTGGCAGACAGATAGGTTTTGTTGTCATGATATGAAGATTTTTCGTAGTTAATATCCACAGCGTCATACCTCACAGGCACGACGATCTCGCCTTTGGTATTGATCACGCCGTATTTATTGGACTGCTCTACCAAATATAAACCCTGAAAATCCAAGTCTGAGATCAGATCGTAATCATAGCCAGTTAATCGGGTTGAATGAATGTCCATCAAGGCATATTGGTCGCCATCTTTGACAGCGACAAGGTTTGGCTTTAGTAGTTCAAGATGTTGGTGCTTAAAATCGATGGCTGCGCGATTATTGACATCGATGACGCCATACAGATCCTGATATTTGACCTCAGCCAAGCCATCAGAAAATCCAAAAGCGTAATCATACATCAAGGGAATGACAAGCTCCCCTTTGGTATTAATAAAGCCGTATTTACCATCAACCTCGACTGCTGCCAAGCCATTGTCATAAAACTGATTGATCTTGTCATACATACCGATAGGGATAATAAAATTACCCTTGGTATCCACCAATCCCCAGCCATCACTGACCACACCCAAATTGCCAAACAAACTATCTTGGCTTAAATCTCGAGTCTCAACCAAAATCAGCGCATCAGACATCGGTAAAGGATTGTCATACTCCCAATCACTTGGCATATAGATCTGATGATATTGATTAGGCAAGATCAGCTTACCCGATGCATCCACCAAGCCCATCGGATAAGGAAAATCGCCAAAAACCGTTTGTAAATTATCACCGACAATGGCGACGCCTTTTTTATTTAAGCAGCCCACATGATCAAACTGTTGTTCAGTGTTTGGCTTGATGCACGCCATCTCGGTATAAGCTTCATCATCGAGAGACGCATGACTGGTATTGAGCGATAAGGCCAACATCATTATTAGATTTAGCGCATAAGATCTTGGTCTTATCATAACCATCATCCAACCAATAGAAAGTAAAGAGATCTATCACACCCGACGCCAAGTCGTGCCTGCTCGGCTGTCTTCCAGCTCAATGCCCACTGCCTTGAGTGCTTCACGGATAGCATCGGCTTTGGCAAAGTCTTTATTGGCTTTAGCTTCGGCGCGCTCAGCGATTTTGGCGGCGATATCGCGATCACTCATGCCATCTTTGGCATCACCATCGATTCTAGCCTGCAGAAATTGGCTTGGTGAGGTCTGAACGATATTTAGTACACTGGCCAAGGTCTTGAGGATGCGCGCCTGCACCACCGCGGTTTGTTGATCGCCTGATTTGATGGCGCGATTCACCTCGCCTGCCACACCGAACAGCACGCTTACGGCCTTGGCAGTATTAAAATCATCATTCATCGCCGCTGCGAACGCTTGACCTGCCTCGCTTGACCATGCCGCCTCATCGACATCAACATCGCCGTACATCTCAGCAGATTTGAGCGCCTGATACAGACGCGTCAGTGCCGTGTGGCTTTCTTTGAGCGCGGCATCTGAAAAATTGACAGGGCTGCGATAATGGCTGGATAATAAGAAAAACCGCACCGCTTCAGGGTTGAATTTCTTTAGCACATCACGGATGGTGAAGAAATTGCCCAAAGACTTACTCATCTTCTCGCCATCGATATTAATAAAGCCCATGTGCATCCAGTTGTTGGCGTAGGTTTTGCCACTGGCGCCCTCGGATTGGGCGATTTCGTTTTCGTGGTGCGGGAATTGCAAATCATGCCCACCACCATGAATATCAAAGGTCTCACCAAGACAGCAAGTACTCATCGCACTGCATTCGATGTGCCACCCTGGGCGACCCAAGCCCCACGGCGATGGCCAATGCGGCTCTGACGGCTTGGCAGATTTCCACAGCACAAAGTCAAATGGATACTGTTTATCATCTGCCGCTGTCACACGCTCTGATGCGCCTGCTTGCATTTCATCAAGCTTGCGCTTAGATAGCTTGCCATAGCCATCAAAACGATCCACGGCATAATACACATCGCCGCCCGTGCCTTGATAAGCCAGATTCTTTGCCATCAGTGTGTCAATCAGCTGCTGCATATCCTCGATATGCTCAGTCGCTCTAGGCTCGCGATCAGGACTGCGGCAGCCCAGCGCCTTTTCATCTTGCCACATCGCAGCGATGAAGCGATCGGTCAGCTCGGTGATACTCTCACCATTTTCATTGGCGCGGTTGATGATCTTATCATCGATGTCGGTGATATTACGCACATAATTGACTTGATAGCCGATGGCGCGCAGCCAACGAGTGATGACATCAAAGCCCACCATGACGCGCGCATGTCCCATGTGACAATAGTCATAGACCGTCATGCCACAAACATAGATGCCCACCTGTCCTGCCTGCATCGGCGTAAACGGTCGCTTGGTGGCGCTTAGAGTATCATATAAAACCAAATCTGCTTGGGTGCGCGTGAGTGCTGTGGCTGTCATGAAAAATCCATAGTATAGTCAATGAGTGAAATTTGGGTTAATTTATGCCGCTTATCATAGCAAAATTTGCCAAACATTTCAGCAAAAACCCATCATATGGATGCAGTTTTTGGCTGATTTGATCAAAGACTAAGATGTAATGATGGCTCAAATTTGATGGTCATTAAGTCAAATCCTAAGTTATGCGCACTGATGGCGGTTATGGGTGATTTTGCGCCAAAATTCGGCTATAATACGGATATTTTTAACATCTATTAAAATCTTGGAATGCTCGATATGACAACCAATCGCAAAATTCTAGTTACCAGTGCCTTGCCTTATGCCAATGGCCCGATTCACCTAGGGCATTTGGTCGAATACATTCAGACGGACATTTGGGTGCGCGCCATGAAAGCCATGGGTCACACGGTCACTTATGTCTGTGCTGATGATGCTCACGGCACTGCCATCATGCTAAAAGCCGAAGCCAATGGCATCACGCCCGAAGAGCAAATCGCTACCGTCAAAGCCTCACACGAAAAGGACTTTGCTGGCTTTCATATCGGTTTTGATAATTATCACTCGACACACAGTCCAGAAAATGAACATTTTTCACAAGCCATCTACACCAAGCTTGAACAAGGTGGCTATATCTTTACCAAAGATGTCGAGCAATTATTTGACACCGAAAAAGGCTTATTCCTAGCTGACCGCTTCGTCAAAGGCGAATGCCCTGAGTGCGGTGCAAAGGACCAATACGGCGATAACTGTGAAATTTGCTCAAGCACCTATAATGCCACTGAACTAAAAAACCCGTATTCGACGCTGAGCAACACCGCACCTGTCATCAAATCTTCCAAGCATTATTTCTTTGACTTGCCAAAGTTTGAAGCATTTTTGAAGACATGGACAAAGGGTGATAATCGCTTACAATCAGCGATTTATAATAAGCTGTCCGAATGGTTTGAAGCAGGTCTTGCACCGTGGGACATCAGCCGTGATGCACCATATTTTGGCTTTAAAATCCCCAATACACCCACTGGTGAGCCAGACAAATATTTTTATGTTTGGCTAGATGCCCCTGTTGGCTATATGGCAAGCTTTAAAAATCTGTGTGATCGCACAGGCATGGATTTTGATGAATACTGGAAAAAAGACAGCACAACCGAACTGTATCATTTCATCGGCAAAGACATCGTTTATTTCCATGCGCTGTTTTGGCCTGCGATGCTCGAAGGTGCTGGGCTTCGCACACCGACAGCGGTGAATGCACACGGCTTTTTGACCGTCAATGGTGAGAAGATGAGTAAGTCTCGCGGCACATTCATCAAAGCAGAGACTTATCTTGAAAATCTTAACCCTGAATATCTGCGTTATTATTTCGCCAGTAAGCTGTCATCTAGTGTCGAAGACATCAACCTTGACCTTGAAGACTTTATGCAAAAGGTTAACTCAGATTTGGTCGGCAAAGTGGTCAATATCGCTTCTCGTTGTGCAGGCTTTATCCATAAAAATAACGAAGGCAAATTGGCGGATACTCTATCAGAACCTACCTTGGTACAAGAAATCATCGATGCAGGTGCCGATATCGCAGCTGCCTATGAGGCGCGTGAATTTGGCCGTGCCACCCGCCTAATCATGGCGTGTGCCGATAAAGCAAACGAATACATCGATACGCATAAGCCATGGGCACTGAACAAAGAAGGTAAAACCGAAGAAGTGCAGGCAGTTTGTACTGTGGCTTTGAACATTTTCCATAAGCTTGTGATTTATCTGGCACCGATTTTGCCTATTCTTTCTGAAAATGCTCGCACCTTCTTGAATGTCGATAGCCTAGCCTTTGATACTCGCCACACGCATTTGGTCAATCACACCATCAACGCCTTTAGCCCACTGATGAGCCGTGTCGAAAAAGACAAAGTCGATGCGATGGTGAATGCATCCAAAGAAAGCCTTGAAAAACCAAACAATCAAACGGATAACAAAGCGAACAAAACCAAATCTACTGATACATCCACTGGGGCAGCCGGTGAATTTATCGGTATTGATGATTTTGCCAAAGTGACAATGAAAGTTGCCCATGTCATTGAGTGTAATGATGTCGAAGGCGCTGATAAGCTACTACAATTCACCCTAGACATCGGTGAAGAAACCACCCGCAATGTCTTTAGCGGTATTGCTAAGTTTTATAAACCTGAAGAGCTAACTGGCAAAAAAGTCGTCTGCGTGACCAATCTGGCACCACGCAAAATGAAATTTGGCATCTCTGAAGGTATGATTTTATCCGCCGAAAAAGACGGTCAATTAACCGTCATCACTCTGCCAGACACCATGCCAATCGGTGCTACTTTGGCATAATTATTTCCCCAACCTGCCCCATCATCGATGGGGCATCATTTGAGTGTTATTTATGAAAAAAATCGCAATCGCAACCGCACTACTGATCGCAAGCACTGCACAGGCTGATACCCTATACGGTCTGTATGCTGATGCCAACTATTGGCATACCTCTGCCGACATTACCGATAATGGTAGCAAGCAAAGCTTTGATGATGAAGGCAATTATATGCTATCGGCAAGCCTAGAGCACGGCGTACCACTGATCCCAAATGTGCGCGTGCGTCATGCTGACATCAGCCACAGCCAAAACACCGCCATCACCCGTGATGAAGTGACATTCACCAGTACCGATGCCATCGCTTATTATGAAATTCTGGATAATGTGGTGAGCGTCGATCTGGGTCTAGGCGCCAAGCGTATCTCAGGCGATGTCAAATACACAGGCGGCAAGACGCTGGATCTGAATAAGACCTTGCCGATGGCTTATGCATCTGTCGGTGCTAAGCTGCCGTTTACCGGTCTGTCTGCCAAAGCTGAGCTTGGTGTCGGTGTCGGCAGTAATGTCAAAGCTACAGATGCGCAAGCTGAAATCAAATACGACTTTGTTAAGACCGCTGCCATCGATCTTGGCATCAAAGGTGGCTATCGCGTGCTGTCATTGGATTATGATGAGATGGATGTGAAATATCTTGGCAATGTTTTTGGCAGCCAAGTGCCATATAAGGCGGACTTTAAAGGCCCTTATGTCGGTGTTGAAGTGCATTTTTAATGGTCAAACCTGGTCATCCCAAGCAAAGCGCATCATTTCGGTGATGCGCTTTTTGTTTGGCTCGCTGTAGGGTATAATAAGCCATGCGAAAAATCATTCACATCGACATGGACGCCTTCTTTGCCAGTGTCGAACAACGGGACAATCCTACGCTGCGTGGCAAGCCGCTCATCGTCGGTGGCGATCCCAATGGGCGCGGGGTGGTCGCCGCTGCCAGTTATGAAGCCCGTCAATATGGCATCCGCTCAGCGATGAACTGCTCTGAGGCGCGTCGCCGCTGCCCTCATGCGATTTTTGTGCGGCCGCGTTTTGATGCGTATCGCGCGGTCAGTCAGCAGATCCAAGCACTGATGCACGCCATCACGCCACTGGTTGAGCCCCTATCGCTTGATGAAGCCTATCTTGATGTCAGCGATGTTTGGCATATCCATGGTTCGGCAACCGCCATCGCCCAAAAGCTACGCCAAGACATATACACCACCACAGGACTCACCGCATCCGCTGGCGTCTCAAGCACCAAAATGCTTGCCAAAATCGCTTCTGATATCAACAAGCCCAATGGCATCACCATCATCCCACCCGAACACGCTCAAGCACTGATCGACAGCCTGCCGATTGAACGATTTCACGGGATCGGTCGCGCCAGCAGTCAGCGATTGCATGAAATCGGGGTACACAATGGTAGGCAGCTGCGCTTGACACCGCTTGAGACTTTGGTGACATTATTCGGTCAAAAGCGCGGCCAGTTTTATCATGACATCGCGCACGGCATCGATGAACGCCAAGTTAAACCTGATCGCGTGCGAAAATCTGTCGGCTCTGAGGTGACCTTTGGGCAGAATATTCATCGAGATGAAATCTTATTACAAAAAATCCGAGAACAAGCCGAAGAAGCTTTTGATGATCTCAATAAAAGGCAACTACAAGCCCATACGGTGACGCTAAAAATCAAATACGCTGATTTTAGCCAGATCACTCGCAGTCACTCACTGCCATCGGCTTATACCAGCGCAGATTTGGCCTATCAGTGGTTGGTGCAGCTGTTTCGCGACATTCCACGCGCGCAGCCGATTCGCTTGGTAGGTGTCACTTTTTCAAATCTTGATTCATCTCAGCGTGAGGTGCAGCTGGCTCTGTTTTAGTTCAGGCCAAGAGCCATCAACTGGACAGATTTTCATAATCATCGAGCGCTTTGGCGATCAGCGAGGTCAAAGACTGGATGTTTGGCAGCGTTGATTGACAAGCAGTGATACCAAAATCAATCCGATCTTGATAATTGGTGAAGCTGATGTTCAGCGCTTGGCCATCAAACAGCACCGAAACTGGATAAGCAGCTTGTAATTTGGCGCCATTTAGGTACAGCGGCGTATCATCGCCTGGCACATTGGAGATGATGAGATTAAAGGCTTGTTTTTTAGGATATAAACGCGTCGCCAAATTCACTCCTGCCCATGCATAGTGCGCGGCGGTGTAATTGATAAACTGCGACTGCGTCATGCGAGCGATGCGCGCCTTACCTGCTTGCATGCTTTGATGGATTAGCTGCAGGCGATGCTCTGGATCGGGGCTATGCGTCCCTAAGTTGGTTGGAACAAATGAGATTTGGTTGCCGATGGCGGTGTTATTTTTGCGCAGTGAGGTCGGCACAAAGGCGATCAATGGATCCTCAGGCAATGCATGTTGCGACAGCAAATATTCTCTTAACGCCTGAGCGCAGACCGCCAAAATCATGTCATTGGTCGATACCGACAATCGCCGAGCCACACCGACGAAGCGCGCCTTTTCAAGAGCGATGATCGACAGATGGCGGCTGGTGCCGATGCGCTGATTGAGCATCGATTCTGGCGCATTGAGACTGCTAATAAAATCAACAGCATCTGTATTGGCTAAGGTTTGTTGAGAGATTTGATAATCGCGCAAAAGCTCAGAGGACACAGGCCACACGCCATGCAGCTGATCTTTTAGGCGATCGCGCCAACTTCTATGCTCGATGATAAAACTGCTTTTTTTATTGCGAATATTGCGCAGCCAAAGCGGCTGAGACAGGCGCTCATCCGGCAGATGCGACAGCGAGCGTTGAAACAGGCGCATCGCCGCCACGCCATCCATCAGTGTATGATGCACTTTGATATATAAAATAAAGCGCTTAGAGCCGCCCTCATATTCAGGCTCCAAATTATCAAACAAATGCAGCTCCCACAGTGGGCGGCTGCGATCGAGCCTGCGTTCGTGCAGCCTTGAGATCTGCGCCAGCGCCTCACTCATCTTGGCAGTTTTTAGATGATGATAGTGACAATGGTGATGGATATGAAATTTGCGGATATTGCGCCACATCACCCCACGGTGCAGCACTTGATTAAAAGGAAAATTAGGCAAGGCATCTGTGTCAATTTGGCTGATCAGCTCATTAAAATAATGCTCATCATGATCATCAGGCAGCTCAAACACACAAACCCCTGCAACATGCATGGGCTGCTTGGCATTTTCTAAGAATAAAAACAGTGAATCGACTATGCCAACCGCGCGCACTTGACCATCCTTAAGATCCAAAAATGCTTCATGATAGCAAAATTTGCCTCACTTGATAAGTGACTTTTTTGAGGATTTTAAAATTTTCTAAGCACCCTTAGCCAAACCAACCCTCAAGATAGATCGCACATCGCCCAAAAGATCAGGCGTTACGATCGGCGTGGCGGCTCATGATGTGAAAAAATACCCCGTCTGCGGACTGCTGGCTTGTGCCATATAACGAGCTGGCATACGGCCTGCTAAGAATGCTTCACGGCCTGCAATGACGGCGTGCTTCATCGCAGATGCCATCAAGATAGGCTGCTTGGCATGAGCGATGGCGGTGTTCATCAGTACGCCATCACAGCCAAGCTCCATGGCGATGGCAGCATCTGAGGCAGTGCCGACGCCAGCATCAACAAGAACAGGTACTTGTGTCTGCTCGATGATGAGGCTTAGGGTATGGCGGTTTAGCAGACCAAGTCCTGAGCCGATCAGACTGCCAAGCGGCATGATGGCAACACAGCCCATGCTTTCAAGCTCTTTGGCGACGATCGGGTCGTCTGAGGTATAGACCATCACATCAAAGCCATCATCAATCAGCACCTTGGCGGCTTTGACAGTTTCGATGACATTGGGGTACAGATTCTTATCATCACCCAGCACTTCTAGCTTGACCAGATTATGACCATCAAGCAGCTCACGAGCCAGCATACAGGTACGCACAGCACTATCAGCATCAAAGCAGCCAGCGGTATTTGGCAAAATGGTATAACGCTCTGGTGAGATGACATCGAGCAGATTTGGCTCATCTTTATGCTGACCGATATTGGTGCGGCGAATGGCAACCGTGACAATCTCGGCGCCACTGGCATCGATGGCAGCAGCAGTTTCGTTTAAATCCTTGTACTTGCCTGTGCCGACAAGCAGGCGAGAGCTAAAGGTGCGTGACCCGATGGTGAGTAATTCTGCGCTCATGGCAAATCCTTATCTATCATGAATGGGTTGCTCAAATATCGTACAGTATAACGGCAATCCCAGCATTGGTAAAGTATTTTTGGTAAGATAACTAAGTCTAAAAATGGTAAAAAAATAAGTTTGAGACAACGAAAAACCCACCGATATCATCGATGGGCTTAGAATATGGGGCGACTAATGGGACTCGAACCCACGACAACCGAGATCACAACCCGGGGCTCTACCAACTGAGCTATAGCCGCCATAAAAAACTTTCAGGCATATGGCGCGCCTGGCAGGATTCGAACCTGCGACCACCTGCTTAGAAGGCAGATGCTCTATCCAACTGAGCTACAGGCGCTCGAGTGGCTTAGTATGTCAGTTTTCACCAACAAAAAAAGCCTGTTCGGCTTTAAAAGATGGTCGGAGTGGAGGGATTCGAACCCCCGACCCTCTGGTCCCAAACCAGATGCGCTACCAAGCTGCGCTACACTCCGATCTTTTGGTGACGACCAGCTTTTTATTCATCAGCTCGTCGTTGTGGTGCGTATAATACAACTAAGACCCAAAAGTGTCAACAACTAATTTTCAAAAAATGTGATAAATTTCATAACTTATTGATTTATAAGATATTTATTACTAGCGTCCTAGGCAGAATTATCCTCACGCACGATGGTCATCCCGATGGCGATGGCAGCGCGTGTGCCGCCAGTCAGATGGATGATGCTGCGCGTAGGGTCAAGTTCATTTAATCGCTCGGCTGCTTTTTGCGCCTTAGTACCACCACCGCACAGCACATACACATCCCCAGTGGTACCGTCGAGCAGTGATTTATCTAAGGTATCCAAAGGATGATTGATGGCATGTTCGATGTGGCCTTGTTGATAGTTATCCGCATCTCTGACATCCCAGATGGTTTTGTCACTGCTTGGTTGAAATTCGCTGATGTCTAAAGTGGTGATCATACTTGCTCCTTTAAATGATAAGCTGGTCGGCTGCATCGATCGACTGGCCAAAAGCTGACTTATAATAAGACTTTATAATCATATGCACCAGTCTATCATATGTGCTATGATGATAAAACCTTTTTATATTCGCTAACGATTTTGTACGGTGATATGCATGGTTCATCACATCCATCCAAGTTCAGCCAAGCCCATCCATGAGCCATCGCCCAATCGCCTAAAGATGCTTGGCATGCAGACAGGCTTGGGTCTATGGACAGCGTGGGGCGCGATGGCGTTACTGATTCATAAGCCGATGGGTATGGCCACTTATCCTGCGATTGCCGCCTTAACACTGATCTATGCGGCCAGTATTTACCAAACCAAAAGCACGCGCACGATGAGCCTTGTGCTGCTGCTCACCGCCATCAGTATGTGGCTATATGCCCAAAAACCCAGTAATGATCGTGCTTGGCAGGATGAGGTCGCCATGCAGCTTGTGCATGAGATTCAAGGCAATGTGGTGACCATTCAAAATGTTCGCAATTTTGAGTGGATTAGCGAAACTGACTATGTGCCGCGCTGGCAGACGCGCCAGTATGATTTGGCGCAGCTTGACAGCCTAGATCTTATCTTATCAATTTGGTCAAATGACAACATCGCACACACGCTCATGTCCTTTGGTTTTGCAGATGGTGAGCGCGTGGTGTTTTCCTTTGAAATCAGAAAAGAAATCGGCGAGCAGTTTTCATCCATCGGTGGGTTTTTTCGTCAATATGAAATGACACTCATCGCCGCCGATGAAAAAGACATCATCTACACCCGCAGTAATGTGCGTGGTGAGCGCGTCTATCTGTACCCATTATCAGTGCCAAAAGATGAGATGCGCGCGCTGTTCTTGGCCTATCTACAGGCTGCCGATGCGCTCAGACACACGCCAAGCTGGTATAATACTTTAAGCGATAATTGCACCACCGCGATTTTTGATTTGTGGCGATCAGTACGCGACATCCCAAAAGATTATCGCGTGCTGGCCTCAGGTCGCCTGCCAGAATTTTTGATGGGCATTGGCATCATCGATGGCTCAAAAGATCCACAAGCCAGCAAAAGCCAAGCTTTTATCAATCCCAAAGTCCAACAATACCACCACCAAAACCCGATCACAAGCCATGATTTTTCCAAAAAAATCCGTGAAGATCTATGATCTTGAGAACATGATACAAAAATTTATTAAAATTTATATTTAAAATCAATGACTTATAGATTTTTTATCAAATTGTCATCATTTTTATCAAAAAATGCTTGCCAAAATTTAAAAACCCTATATAATACGCAACATCAAGACGACGCGCTGATGCGCTACTTGATATAACAATTTGGGGTCGTGGCGGAATTGGTAGACGCACTGGATTTAGGTTCCAGCGCCGCGAGGTGTGAGAGTTCGAGTCTCTCCGACCCCACCAAATTTAAAAAGCCAGTGAGTGATCATTGGTTTTTTTATTATCTGCATGCAGCATCTGTGGGCAGATTCCCCATACGGGCCTATAGCTCAGTCGGTTAGAGCAGAGGACTCATAATCCTTTGGTCGCAGGTTCGAGCCCTGCTGGGCCTACCATCTCTTCTTTGATTGACACGAAGTTTTTGTTGGGCAACTTTTTAGCCATCGCCCTACTTTCTTTGGTTATTCTGTCATGTGCTATAAAAAAAGCACGCCTTACTCATCATTTCATTAACTAAATGTATCCGCTTTATCTTGTCAAAGCCATGCCTTTTGAGTATGGGCATTGATAGCCTTCATGACATCTAACTGCCTGTTATCGCAGCACACAACCAGCCTTACTATACCACCAAACAGCCATCAAAAAAGCCAAGCAAAATTGCTTGGCTTTTTTTTGTAGATCCATTAACGAGCTACAGGGATCGTCACCTCATGTGAGGTTTCGTTCAAGGCTGCAATGGCAGCGGCATCCGTCGGTGCAGGCAGTGCCTGTGTACCCTTTGGAGTATATACCAAGCCCAAAGTTCGGCTGGTTTCGGTGCGAACTTGATCAAGCAATGCTGGATCTTTGGCCAGATCTTTACCGTACGACGGGATGATCTGCTGGATCTTAGGTTGCCATTTGCCAGCAACTTGCTCTGGGAAGGCCTTTTCTAGCAGATTTAGCAAGATATGCGGTGAAGTCGATGCACCAGGTGATGCGCCCAGCAGTGCTGTGACTGTACCATCTTCTGAACTGAAAATCTCGGTACCGAACTGCAATTTGGCCGCTTCGTTTGGTAGCTGCTTGATGATCTGTACGCGCTGTCCACCTTGGAACGCCTTCCAATCTTCAAGCTTGGCCTCTGGATAGTACTTTTGCAGCTCTTTTAGACGCTCGGCATCACTGAGCATCACTTGGCTGATCAGGTATTTCACCAAATCGGTATTCTCAAGACCGATTTTCGCCATTGGAAAAGCATTGTCCTTAGTGGCTGAGTTGATCAGATCAAGTTGTGAGCCGTTTTTTAGAAACTTATTAGAATAAGTAGCAAATGGGCCAAATAACACATACTGCTTGCCATCGATGTAGCGTGTATCGATGTGCGGCACTGACATTGGAGGCGCGCCAAGCTCAGCCTTGCCATACACTTTGGCGTTATGTGCCGCGACGATCTCAGGCTTATCAGTCATCAAGAACAGACCGCCGACTGGGAAGCCTGCATAATATTTGCTCTCAGGTAGGCCCGTGTACTGCAAAAGCTTAATCGCTGCACCACCTGCACCCACGAAAACAAAGCGTGTTTTGGTGTGCGTGGTTTCGCCAGTTTGTAGATTTTTGACGCTCACTGTCCAAGTCTGATCCTCATTGCGGCTGATGCCTGTGACTTCGCTATTTGTGGACAGCTTAAAGTTTGGCTTCTTGGTTAGGCCATCGATCAGCTGCGTGGTGATGGCGCCATAGTTGACATCGGTACCGACATCCATGCGAGTAGCAGCGACCTGTTGAGTGGCATCACGGCCTTGCATCACCAAAGGCGCCCACTTGGCGATCTCAGCTTTATCTTCGGTATAAGTCATGTCGCTAAACAGCGGTGATTGAATCATCGCTTGATGGCGGCGCTTTAGGAAGTCCACTTGATCGCCCCATACAAAGGCAATGTGCGGCACAGGATTGATAAAGCTTGATGGCGTACCCAAGCGACCCTCTTTGACCTGATGAGACCAAAATTGCTTGGCAACCTCAAACTGAGCAGCAATCTTCTCAGCGCGCTCGATGTCGATGCTGCCATCCTCACCCTCGACGGTGTAGTTCATCTCCATAAAGCCTGAATGGCCCGTGCCGGCATTGTGAAAGCCATTTGAGCTTTCTTGGCCAACTTTATCCAAGCGCTCATACATATGGATCTGCCAATCTGGCTCAAGCTCATTTAAATAAGTACCCAAAGTCGCACTCATGATGCCGCCACCGATCAGCACTGCATCGACGACTGGCTCGTCACTGGCGTTTTCAACAGGCTTGGTTGCGACATTGCGAAATAAGAAAATCAACACGGCAATCAACGCCAAAACAATGAGTACCGCCAAAATGCGTAAAAATTTTTTCATAATTAACAACTAATACTAAGATCTTTGGCCAAATACTGCCAAAAGACAAAAAAATATGCACCCGCCATTCGGCTAAGTGCATCCAAAACTCGGCTATTATAAAGCCTTTGTCCCAAAAAATCAGTAAATCTCACAATATGTAACAAAACTGTGAATGCGCATTGATTTGGCTTAAGCCACTCAAAACAAACAAACCGCCCAACGAGGACGGTAAGTCTGCTTGAAAAACCGAGAACGGCTTGGAGAAACTTTCAAATTGATCGCGAGTTATCGCGCGGATAAGAATGTGTCTAACGGATAAACTAAGCATCAGATGCAGATGGCAATTAAAACACTCAATAAAACACTCACACCATCTGCACCAGATCAATCAATCGCTTAGGCAGTCATCGGCAGTGGTTCAGAATTGCCTTTGGCCAGTTTTTTTAGGACAGCTGCGATCATCTCGCTGGTAATCGGCTGTTCTTTGCCTTTTGATAGGATGTTCATTTCGATGATTTGGCGTTTTGGCTGTGTCATGTGAAACTCCATAATTTTTATTTAATCAAGCTGATCGGCTTGAATTTGATCCGTGAGCAACTTGTGAATATCGGTTGCTTGATGGATGTAGTATAACCTAAGTTTACGAATGTACACAACGACAAATTGCCATTTTGACCCGATAAAGTGTAAACACTTGTTTCATTTTTGACACACTTTGTCATATTTGGCGAAATATTGAGTTTAAGTGAAAATGACTATCAATTCACCTCAGTAAGTCGCCAATCACCCATAAAAAATGCCCGAACTTGTCGAGCATTATGAAGTGATTTACCTTAGCCAATCAGTGCATTTTCCCAGCGTGGTACGACAAGCTGCATCAACGGCTTGAGCAGTTTCATATTACACGCAAACACAGAGCCTGTGGTCATCGCATTTGGTGCGCCCTTGTGATCGACGACAACGCCACGCGCTTCGGTGACAATCAGCTCACCTGCCGCCACATCCCATGGCTTTAGTGACATCTCAAAATAGCCATCAAAGCGACCTGCTGCCACATAGCACAGATCAAGTGCCGCCGAACCGAAACGGCGTACCTGACCGCCATTTTCGCAGATGGCTTGTAGGCTGGCAAAATGCTGACGAGCAAAGCTCACACGCTCTTCACCGACCATACGCTCATAAGGATGACCTGTGGTGAATAGACCGCCTTCGATGGTTTTGCGTTCGCTGACTTGTAGGCGACGCTGATTCATCAATGCACCTCGACCACGACTGGCTGAAAATAGCTCATCACGCACTGGATCATAGACCACACCATGCTCGGTGACGCCATTTTTTTGGACTGCGATTGATACACAAAAATGCGGTACGCCATGCACGAAGTTTTGGGTGCCATCCAAAGGATCAATCACCCAGCACCAATCTGCATCATTGCCCTTACCTTCTTGTAGGCCAAATTCTTCGCCCAGATAAGAGTGATTTGGGTAGCTTTCTTTGAGTGTTGCAATGGTCAGCTCTTCGGCATAACGATCAATTTGTGTCACAAGACCATCAAGCCCCTTAGACTCAACCGCCAAATCTAGGCGGTGGCGATTTTGATGCGCTCGCAAAATTTCATGACCCACTTTTTTGGCAGCGTTTGCCGCCATGACAACCATCGGTTCCATAACTCACCTTTTCAATAAGTAAATGACTAAAGTTTAAATAAAAGTTAAATAATACATTATCATTCGTCATGATAATGGGCAATTGTTATAGCCAATCTGCCAAAGACTGATAAATCCCATCTGCATCCAAACCGCAAGCAGCTAACTGCTGTTCATGGCTGGCGTGCTCAATAAAGCGATCGGTGATGCCAAGGTTTTTGAGCGATACTTGATGACCTTTTGCAATCACATATTCATTGACTGCACTGCCTGCACCGCCTGCGATTTGATGCTCTTCGACCGTGGCGATATGAGTCACGCCTGAGCTGATCAACTGATCAATCAGGGTAGTATCCAGCGGTTTCACCCATCGCATATCAACCACAACCACCGCCAAACCATTGTCAGCCAAACGCATGGCAGCAGTTTTGGCATCGGCTAAGCGTGTGCCAAAGCCAAGTACGGCAAGCTTATCACCATGCGTTGTGTCAACATTATCCGACTGCCAAACGACATTCGCCCGACCAATCTGAATAGGTGCATCTGCCACATCCACCGCTCGCCCAATGCCATTACCCCGTGGATAACGCACCGCTGCCGTGCCTTGATGCTGATAACACGCGTTTAACAGCTGATGGCACTCGTGTTCATCGCTTGGTGCAGCAATGATGATATTCGGTACGCATCGCAAATACGCCAAATCAAACACACCAGCGTGTGTCGCACCATCTTCGCCCACGAGTCCCGCTCGGTCGATGGCAAAGGTGACATCGAGATTTTGGAGCGCCACATCATGAATCAGTTGGTCATAGCCACGCTGTAAAAATGTCGAATAAATCGCCACCACAGGCTTCAGTACACTCGTCGCCATACCCGCTGCTAGTGTCACAGCGTGCTGCTCAGCGATCGCCACATCAAAAAACCGCTCAGGATAAGCATTGGCATACTCGACCATGCCTGAGCCTTCTGCCATCGCAGGGGTGATGGCGACCAGTTTATCATCGGTTTTGGCGGTGTGCATCAGCCAGTCGCCAAAGATTTGCGAGTATTTTTTGACAGGTGCGCTTGGTTTATTTGGCTGATTTGCAGTCGATGTATCGGCAGTTTTTGGCAATTTACCAATGGCATGATACCCGATTGGATCAGCTTCTGCCGGCAAAAAGCCTTTGCCTTTGACCGTATGCACATGAACCAGCACCGCCCCTTTGAGCTGGCTTGCCCGCTCAAGCACACTGACAAGCTTTGGCAAATCATGACCATCAAATGGCCCAAGATAAGTAAAACCAATCGCCTTAAACAAATTATCAGCAAATAGCTTATCGCCAATTTTCTCAGCAATCTTATCAGGCAGTGGCGATAATGGCGTACCACTAAACAGACCACTGATTTTCTCGCCAATCTTACTCGGCAGACGGCTTGATACATCTTCCAAAGCTTCGTTTGCCATGTGTAGATAATGGCGAATACGGCGATCATCGGATGAAATATCACGCTTAACCATCAAGATATTGCCATGCTTGTCAATATCCATCGCAAGCCCCCGCTGCCATAGGCGTGCCAAGTGGCGTGAAAATCCACCAATTGCAGCTGAGATAGACATATCATTATCATTGAGCACAACGAGCAAATCGGCATTTTGCTGTACGGCATCATTCATCGCCTCAAACGCCATACCGCCTGTCATCGCCCCATCGCCAATCACAGCTGCCACTTTGCGATTTTCGCCAAGCAGACGAGCAGCCAGACTCATGCCCAGTGCCGCTGAGATGGATGTCGATGAGTGACCCACGCCAAAGGTATCGTATTCACTCTCATTTCGCTCAGGAAAAGCCGTCAAGCCATCTTTTGAGCGGATGCTTGGCAAGCGGTCACGGCGGCCTGTCAGCACCTTGTGCGCATAGGCCTGATGGCCGACATCCCAAACGAGCTGATCATAAGGGGTATTTAGCACAGTATGCAGTGCAATCGTCAGCTCCACCACACCAAGATTGGCACCAAAATGCCCACCGCTTACGCCGGTTGAGTATAGCAAATACGCACGCAACTCATCGGCAAGCTGGATCAGCTCATCGCTTGATAAGTGCTTTAAATCGGCAGGCGACGCCACCCGATCCAAAATCGGCGTAACAGGACGCTCTGCCAAAAGCTCAGTGAACACTTTGGCTTGATACGATTTTTTAGAAGTGGCTACATCAGACATGATTCGCTAAATTCCAAGAGCTTTGATAAATTCGCTTTTCATCGTCAAAAAGAGTATGGCATAATACAACAGATGCCAAACCATTTTTGGATGATGATACCACCCAAAATCAATCAACGATGATTAGATGGACTATTTTACAAGATAGCCTTTATTTTTGCTAGAAAAACCCCATTTATTCTAACAATTTTCATCAAAAACTGATGTTTGTGCGTTATTTGCATCATAATTTTAATAATATTTGACAATTTTTATTGATAATCAGCCAATTTTGCTGATTTAAGGGCAAAATTTTGTATCAATTTATCACCCAAGCCAAACTGCCAACCATTCATGGCGACTTTGATATTCATGTATTTGAAAATGAAGACGGACAAGAACACATCGCCTTAAGCTTTGGACTGCCAAGCGCCGATCCGACTGCCGTGCCACTGGTGCGGATTCACTCCGAGTGCTTGACTGGGGATGCCTTTGGTTCACTCAAATGCGACTGCGGCCCACAGCTGAACGCCGCCATGCAAGCCATCCAAGCACATGGCAGTGGCGTGATTTTGTATTTACGCCAAGAAGGTCGCGGCATCGGTTTGACCAACAAAATCCGTGCCTATGCCCTACAAGATCAAGGACATGACACCCTAGAAGCCAACCTACTGCTTGGCCTACCTGCCGATGCTCGCACCTATGAGATGTGCCAAGTGATGCTCTCACACCTTGGCATCACACAGCTTGCATTGATGACAAATAATCCAAATAAAGTCAATGACTTGGTTAAACAAGGCTTTGATGTCGTTGAGCGTCGTCCGCTGATTGTCGGTGTGAATAAATACAATCAAGACTATCTGAGCACCAAGGGCGTGAAGATGAATCATTTTATTGATGCCGATGATTTGACAGATCACCAACACCGATAATCATTAAATCGAGATAATCATGGAAACACAAATTGCCCACGTACGTGAATTTTTATTAAACTTACAAGACAACATCATCAAGGCACTTGAACATCAAGAACAGACAGGCGGTGTTGATGGTGGTAGCGAGACCAAATTTGTCGCCGATATTTGGGAGCGTCCCGAAGGCGGCGGTGGCAGATCCTGTGTATTCTCAGGCGGTCAAGTCATCGAAAAAGCTGGCGTGATGTTCAGCCATATTCATATCAATCAAATGCCAGCTTCTGCCACCACTCGCCACCCACAGCTGGCTGGTGCAAAGGCACAAGCGCTTGGTGTATCGCTCGTCATCCACCCAAAGAACCCTTATGTACCAACCAGTCATGCCAATGTCAGACTGTTTGTTGCTACCCCTACCGATGGTGGTGAGCCAATTTGGTGGTTTGGCGGTGGCTTTGACTTGACGCCATTTTACCCTTCGCTTGATGATGTCAAGCACTGGCACAAGGTGGCTTATGAGCTGTGTCAGCCTTTTGGTAACGATGTCTATGACAAATACAAAACATGGTGCGATGAGTATTTTTATCTTAAGCACCGTGGCGAGTGCCGTGGCGTGGGCGGTCTGTTTTATGATGATGTCAACACAGCTAGCACAGGTTGGGATTTTGAAACTTGTTTTGCATTCATGCAGGCAGTCGGTCAGGGCTATATCGATGGCATTGTGCCGATTTTTGAAAATAACAAACATCGCGCCTATGGCGAGCGTGAGCGTCATTTTCAACTGTATCGCCGTGGTCGCTATGTCGAGTACAACTTGGTTTATGACCGCGGCACGCTGTTTGGACTGCAATCCAATGGCCGTACTGAGTCGATTTTGGTATCGATGCCACCACTGGCTGCATGGGAATACCGCTATGAACCGGCAGCTGGCACCCCTGAATTTGAGCTGACGGATTTTTATCTAAAGCCAAAAGATTGGCTGGCACTGTGATGCACAGATCAGTGATCACCCCTTAACCAAAAAAGCATCGCTTATGATGAGCGATGCTTTTTTAGATTTAAACAGATTCGTCAAGTTTTTTAAAGTCGATTCTGGTTTCACCCGTCGGTATGCCTCGAGCATAGATTCTTGGGATTTTGCCCATCAGCGTATTGTCCTGCTCGATGATGGTTTCATAGTCACAAATCAGGCGTTCATCAACTCGGCGATGGCTCAGATCAGCATTCAGTGCAGGATCGATTTGGCTGTATAAGCGCCACACGACGCGATCGCCCTGCTGCAGCGTCGATGAAGTGAGCGTAAAGATGCTACCGCCCTCATCACAGCCGATGTGCGTCTTATCAAAATCAAATCCCACCTCCGTGATCGGGTGCGCATCCATAAAGCCAAAGATCCGATCGCTGGCATAGACATCTTGGCGGACATAAGGCCAAACGCAGTAGCGCAAGAAAAACTGATCGGTGTGCTGATGACGCTTGGGATTTTCTGCCAAATAACCCATCATCATGCCAAGCATATTTGGCACACCGCCTGCCTTAGCACCCCACAGACCCGCCAAAATCAGCTCAGTGTGCGAGCCTGAATCTCGAATGGTATGAAAGGTTTTGCCGCTATCGATCCACGCGCGCACGCTTGTCGCTTCACGATGCGAGATGACAGAATCCACATCACGGAACACGACATAACCCAGTGACGCATCATCCGAATCTTCACAGCTCAAATCATCCGCCTTTGATCCGGCTTTGTTAATTTTTGGTATTTTGTTTAATTTTTGTTTCATTTTCATCTAAATTAAGGTTTTTTGGCAGCTTTTTCGGTAAAATGCAATTTTCAATTTATTGCAATGACAAATTGCGTATAAATAAATTTAGCCATTGATTTTTTAGCCACCGATAAAAAGGAAGTAACCATGTTTCACAAAATCGCTCTAGCTTCTGTGCTGTCTGCTGTTGTTCTGACTGGCTGCAACAACGCAGCGACGACCACCGCCCAAGACAACACCCTGATCGAAAATCGCACCAAGCTGATGAAAGACTGGCGTCAAGCCAATGAAGGCATGAAAGCCATGATGGAAAATCCAGCCACCTTTGATGCTGCCACCTTTAAAGAACGCGCTGATTTCATCGCCAATAATACCACCACCATGTGGACTTATTTTGACGGTGAAACTGCCAAAGGTGGCGACGCACAAGACGCCATTTGGGCAGATGCTGCTGGCTTTAAAGCAGAAACTGAAAAATTCACCGCTGCTGCTAACGCCTTGGCTGCGGCAGCTGCGACCGCGACCAGTACTGCTGATGTCGAGGCACTGTATGGCGAGATGGCAAGCAGCTGCGGCTCATGCCACAAAGTTTATAAAAAATAAGCCTAGCATCACAAAAGCTGCCGACTGTTTGGCAGCTTTTTTTGTTTGATGCATACATCATCCAAATTGTCGCTTGATGAATGACACGCTGTCATCTTTGGCTTTTTTGATGGCAAGCTTGCGATTTTTGCCAAGCATCAGGCGGATTTGCCACAGTTTTTCTTGGTACAGTGCCAGATAATCAAGGCGGCGATCGGCATACATCACGCGTTTGGCGGCCAGTACTGCATCTGGCGAGCGCGCTTTTATATCCTTGATCAATGACTTGGCATGCGCCTTTGGATCATCCGATACCTGTGTAATGATCCCAGCGGCCAACGCCGCCTCGGCATCGATCATCTGTGCAGTCATCGCAAGCTTTGCCACATGATCACGACGCACGTCGGCTGCCGTCTGCGTGATGCCCATATCCGCCACCAGACCCCATTTGGCCTCCAGTACCGAAAATCTCGCCTGATCACTTGCCATGCGTATGTCAGCACCCAAAGCCAACTGCAACCCACCGCCAATACACACGCCATCAATCACCGCGATCACCGGCACAGGCAGCGATCGCCAAATCAGACACACTTGTTGAAACTTACTCGGTGTCGGCTTGATCAGCTGATACGCGGCAAATGCCATGTTTTTGGGATTATTTAAATCTGCCAAATCCAGCCCAGAACAAAAATCCGCGCCTGCACCCTCCAAAATCACCGCTCGCAGATGCCGCTGTTTTTTGATGGACTTGGCAGCATCGATCAGCTCATCCATCATCACAAAGCTAAGCGCATTTTTCTTATCAGGGCGATTAAGTGTAATGGTCGCAATGTCATCGCTGATCTGTACGAGAATTTGGCGATAATGAGTCATGATAATCCTTAATCAATCAAATAATAAAGCTTTAGTGTAACAAAAGACAGTCAAATTTTAAGCGATCATTGTCAACTCATCAGTCAAATTCCACCCATCTCAACGATAAGCGCGCAGCACGCTGATGACCTCATGGCGAATCATCTGTGCCGATGGCATTTTTTCGGCATGAAAGCGAATGATGGGAATGCCTGCACTGGCAAGCGCCTTATCTTTTTTGGCATCTTGCTTTTGGCGAGTTTTACTCTCATGCGTCCAATCATCAAGCTCAATGGCAGCCAGCACCGTTTGCAGATCTTCATCAACCAGCACAAAATCAACACTTTGACGACAGACACGATTGAACCAAAACTGGCGCTCATCCGCCACCTCTTCGGTCGGCTCAATCATCCGAGATAACTGAACTTGTCCAAACAGATGAAATTCTGGCAATGCCATTTTTAATTTTTTATAAAACAGCACCTCGCTGTCAGTCATCAAAGGCATCGGCTCAAACGGCCAAACTGGCAGATCATCGCCTTTAATTTTTTTGGCTTTTGGGCGAAACAGCACATATAAAACTGCGCACACAAGCAGTAGCCCAACGATGAAAATATAATCCAAAATATACTCTTTTTATTGTGACATATCAGCCATTAACAGATGCAAAAAGCACGGCAGAATCCGTGCTTTTGACTGATGGGCTTTGGTCGGTTTATTGTACTTGATGCACAAAAGCACCTGGCGCACTGACGCGTGAGTCATCAGCGATTTTTTTGCGCAAGGCTTTGGCACCCTCTTCGCTTTTTTCATTACCCACCAACACTCGCAGGCCACGACTGGTGCTGCTGGTAGTCACACGATAGCCTGCTGCACGATATTGTTTGACGATCTCATCAACTTTTTCTTTGTCTGGTGAGATGGCAACTTGTACCGTGTAGCGGCCAGACATCTGCGGATTTTGTGACTTGGTTTCGGTCTTGGTGTCCGATTTTTTGGTGTCGGATTTTTCTGTTGATTTATTTTGAGTGGTGTTGCTTGACTTGGATGCCTCTGACTTGGCAGCTTCCTGCTTGGCCTTGGCCTCGCGAGCTTTGTTATCGCGCTCCAAACGCGCCACTTGAGATGCCGACGGGATCTTAATGCTGCGACCTGCGCGCAACAGATCATGGCGCGTCATACCATTGGCCTCAGCCAATGCCGCCACAGAAACACCATGGCGATTGGCGATGCCCTGCCAAGTCTCACCCGCTTGGACTTCATAAGTACCTGCTTTGGCTGGTGCTTTGACTTCTTTGGTATCAGATTTGGTATCAGCCTTGTTGTCGTCAGTTTTTTTAGCGTCTTGTGCCTTGGCTTGCTGGCTTTGGGATTTGGCCGCTTGTTCGGCTTTTTTGGCCGCCTCTTCAGCTTTTTTGGCTTCTTCAGCCTTACGCGCAGCTTCGATGGCTTCTGGGCGTGTCTGCACCGTCGGCGCTGCGATCAGCTCACTTTTAGCGGCGCTGTCAGCAGAAACTTCTTGAGTATTGCTTAAAGGACGACCTGTGGCCTCGGCATTGGCCTTATCCAATGCCTGTTTGCGCGCGTTGTTTTGTTCTTCAAGCAGTGCAGCGGCTTGTTTTTGCATTTGCAGATTATGCGCCTCACGCGCACGCTGTTTTTCGGCAAGTAGGCGCTCTTCTGTGGCGACATCAGCAGTTAAAGGTTGCACCACTGGTTTGGCAACTTTGGTCGTGGTGGTATCTTCGGCGGCTGCCTGTGCAGCAGCATCCGCCGCAGAATCATTTTTTGCCAATGCAAAAAAAGCCACGCTACCACCAATGATGAGCGCCACACCCAACATAACTTGCTTTGATACCATAACCTATCAACCTCATCACCAAGCCTGCTCTACACAGGCCAAGTATTATCATATCCGATCGACTGCATCCATCACTGATATGATGCAGTCATCTTAAACTATTAAAAATATAATTTTTTGGGCAAATTGTCAAGCTGTTTCATCAAAAGCATGCTTTACAACACTGCGATCATTGCCATCATCTTGTATTGATCATAATGCGTTAATAAGGCCTACCCAGCAATGCCACCAAGCTCTCACCAATGGTATGAAATGAGCCAAATGCCACAATCAGATCCTCTGGACGACTGACGTCAATTACCCCATGCGCGGCTTGATCGAGCGTTTCATAAGTGCTGATCTGCACTGGATCGACATAACGCTCTGTGATGCCAAGCAATTCATCTAAAGGCATGGCGCGCGAATGATCGATGGCTGCCATGTGCCACGACGCCATCGGAAGCTTGTTTGCATCCATCGCTGCTTTGAGATGATGCAACACTGCCGATACATCCTTATCCCCCAGCATCGAGAATAAGAAATACAGCTTGGCATCAGGATGCTTGACAAGATGCATCTGCCACGCGGTCGTCAGCTGTTTTAACAAAAACTTGATACCGTCTTCATTGTGGGCAACATCAAAAATCCACTGACGATCATGAATCACTCTTTGGTCAAATCGTCCTGCCAACTGCACCACAGATAGACCGTGCTTGATGGCATCTAGGCTGATGCCAAGATTGCTTGCTTGGATGGCGGCAGCCGCATTGACGGCGTTTTGTAGAGATAATTTTGGCAATGGCAACTGTGCCGTTAGACTGGCCGATGACCAAATCCAGCCATCGCCTTTGGCAAGATAATCATAATCCACTCCCAGCTGATAAACCTTGGCATTATGCTGCTTTGCGATCTGAGTGGCGCTATTTGGTAGTTTTTCATCACCCAAAATCACAGGAATGCCCTCACGGATGATGCCGGCTTTTTCTGCACCGATTTTTTCGATATCATCACCCAGCCAATCCACATGATCAATGCCAATATTGGTAATCACCGCCACATCAGGATCGATGATATTGACCACATCCAATCGTCCGCCCAGCCCAATCTCAAGCACCCACACATCGCAGTCTGCCTGCTTAAACAGCCAAAATGCCGCCAAAGTCGTCATCTCAAAAAACGACAATGACAAGCCCTCAGCCAGACGAGCCGACTCCACCGCTTCAAATGCCAAAATCAACGCCTCATCACTCGCCTCGATGCCATCAATCCGCACTCGTTCGGTGAATGACACCAAATGCGGTGATTGATACAATGCGGTCTTTAGCCCTGCACTTTGGCAGATGGCAGCGATGGTTGCTGTGGTTGAGCCTTTACCGTTGGTACCTGCGACAGTAAAGATCGTTGGCTTCTTTTTTAAATCCGCCTTTAACACACCCAATCGCTTAGCAACTGGCAATACCCGCTCAAGCCCCATATCGATGGCGGATACATGGATACTGCCCATATAGGTGAGCCATTGGCTAAGATTTTTTGTGCTCATGTGAATTTTTCCAAAAATTTTGGCATATTGTAAACTTATCCTCGCCCAAACACAACAAAACACCCAAAACCATCGGTCTTGGGTGTTGTATTACTAAGCTTATGCAACGGCTTTGGATAATTTTGCCAAAATGCGATGCGTGGTATCAATCAGCTGATGACGGTGCACCACCATGTCCACCGTGCCTTTTTCGAGCAAAAATTCAGCACGCTGGAACGGCTCATCAAGCACTTCACGCACCGTCTGTTCGATCACTCGCTTACCTGCAAAGCCAATCATCGCCTTAGGCTCAGCGATATGTACATCGCCAAGCATGGCAAGACTTGCTGTCACCCCGCCATAGACTGGATTGGTTAGGATCACCACATAAGGCACACCAGCCAATCTTAGACGCTCAATCGCAGCACTGGTGCGAGCCATCTGCATGAGCGATAATAAGCCCTCTTGCATACGCGCACCACCTGATGCAGCAAAACAGACCAGTGGCTTACGCTCTGCCAAGGCTTTTTCGGCAGCTTGGACAAATCGATCACCCACCACTGAGCCCATCGAACCACCCATAAAGCGAAAATCAAACGCACAAGCAATGACATCCAGATTCTTAAGTTTACCTGCCATCACCACCAAACCCTCAGACTCACCTGTCTTGGTCTGCGCTTCTTTCATACGCTCAGGATAAGGCTTGGAATCGACGAAGTTTAGCGGGTTGCCTGCGGTGAACTCTTGACCCAGCTCAGCATCCACACTATCAAAGAACCACTCTAGACGCTTACGAGCCGTCATGGTCAGATGATGGTCGCACTCAGGGCAAACATATTGATTCAAAATCAGTGCTGTATTAGTGGTCAGAGAATGGCACTCAGGACACTCTGTGGACGGTTCGGTCTCTACTGCCGTGGGGGCGTGAATTTGGTTTTGTTTAATGCTAGGCACTTCTCTATCTAGCCAAGTGGTTGCTTGTGTCATGCTCCGCCCTTGTGTGAAATTGTCAAAACAATGCTAAGTTGAATGAAATTTATCTAGTTTACACTTGTTTTTGTCATTTGGCAAATGGTTTATTGTCATCGTCCACGCTTTTTGTCTTATTTGACATAAACAAACTGCTTGCCATTATAACGATAACGCAGCACTCTTTTGGTGACTTCTCCTTCAGGATATTGCTCGTTTTCTATCACCACAGGAATGCTAAATTCTTTTTTCTTGGCATTGACCCAAATCAGCTTCTCCAACTCATCAGGTATAGAAAAAGGATTATATGCAAAGTCAATAGTATGCGTCAGCCCTTGTTTGGTCTTAAT
Source organism: Moraxella sp. RCAD0137 (assembly GCF_002894025.1). NCBI lineage: Bacteria > Pseudomonadati > Pseudomonadota > Gammaproteobacteria > Moraxellales > Moraxellaceae > Moraxella > Moraxella sp. RCAD0137. Next base: position 7,664 of record NZ_LTCC01000013.1, on the reverse strand, counting down.
CAGCTTGGCAGGCGTTGGCGTGTGGTTTTTGATTGTGTACAGACTAATGGCTTGCCCATTGAGTGCTGTATAGCCAGCTACCCAATCATTAATAAGATACAGCATCTTACCGCCGATATCCATCTGATGAATGCCTAGCACATAGCCATCACTTCCATTTACAACAGTTGGCTGCTTGCCCTTTTGGTATTGCAAGACACTTTGAAACTCCTTCATTGTGCCACCGCCATCTACTTGCCAATCCATACTCATCAGATGTTTGTCTGGCGAATACTGCACATTAAGCTTCAAGTCCGACCAATGACAATCAAGACTTCGTTTGTCTTTTAGAGTGTTGACCACCAACTTATAAAAGGCTTGCTCGTCATGGCTGTCATCAGCAAAACTTCTATAACTTTGATAAGCCGCATTTATCTCTTTGACTGCATTTTGGCAAAAATCACTGGCATGGCTGACACCGCTTAATGGCAGTAAGCTAAGTAGTAAAACAGAAATCAAAGATTGGGTTTTCATCATCACTCTCAAATACAAAAAAGTACTCAAATTATTTTAAAGCGATTTTTAACACTCGTCAATCGCCGCCCGAAGTTCGTCCATTTTTGCCAAAATGGCAGCGATGGCATCGTCAATTTTTGCCTTATTATCACCAACATCAGCAAAATGACGCACCAGCTCACTGCCGACAATCACCCCATCTACCACCGCACCGAGCGCCTTGGCAGATGCGCCATCACGAATACCAAAGCCGACACACACAGGAATATCAGTTTCGGCTTTGATTTTTTGGACTTGCTCGCTGACTGCTGCCACATCCAAAGAGTCTGAGCCTGTGACACCTTTTAATGACACATAATAAATAAATCCACTACACTCTGCGATGACCTTAGCACGGCGAGCCGGTTCGGTGGTTGGGGATAGTAGGAAAATTTGGTTCATTGGGTTGTCGGTGCGTGCGGTAAGCTGTTTTGGAAAATCGCCCGCTTCTTTTGGTGGCAGATCCACCATCAAAATCGCATCCACGCCAGCATCGGCGCACAGATCGCTAAAGGCGTCATAGCCAATGATTTCAACAGGGTTCAGATAGCCCATCACCAGCACAGGCGTCGTGGTGTTGGTCTTACGAAATTCTCGCACCATCTCGATGGCATCGCGAGTGCTTGTGCCTGCTGCCAAGGCGCGCTCAGCAGCGTGAGCAATCACAGGACCATCTGCCATCGGATCGCTAAATGGCAAGCCAACTTCGATGATATCCGCCCCATGCGCCACAAGCTTGTGCATCAAATCCACCGTCACGAGAGGATACGGGTCACCTGCCATGATATAAGGAATTAGAGCTTTTTTATTTTGGGCTTTGAGATTTTCAAAGGTTGTTTCGATACGGGTTTTCATGATTTACTCTTTTAATTATCATTCAACATGCCAAGATTGGCATTGTATTGCTGATCAGCGCGAATGATGCAGGGTGCGCTGAAGTTTGGCGATGTCATAGCCTTGATTTTTAGCCGTGCTAAGCAGACTTTGATAAGCTGCTTCATCCATCGATGGCGTGCGTGACAGCACCCACAGATATTTGCGGTTCGGCGTACCGACCAAAGCATGCTGATAGTTATCATCCAAGGCCAGCACCCAATAATCCGCCTTGGTCAAAGGTAGCCAGCGCAGTCCCTCTGGCAAAAAAGTCACCTTCAGCTCACTGCCTGTTTCATTTGCCTTGGTGGCTTCACCGATGCTTTGAATGGTGCTGCCATCGGCTTTTTTGCAGCGATTGTCCACCAGAATGCTGCCAGATGGGTTTAGGCTATAGGTTGCAGTGACATCACTGGCGCAATTACGCTGAAAATACATCGGCAATCTGGCAATTTCATACCAAGTGCCGACATAGCGATTCAGATCCAGCTGGTTCACCGACTGCGGTACTGCTGCTGTCGAACGGCTTGGCGTCAATGTCGTGCAGGCGCTCAAGATGATGGCACCGCCTACCACGACAAGCAGTGCCTTTGGCAAGATATATTTATCTTTTAGTTTTGATAACATATCATTTCCTTTTAGATCCAAATCCACCGAGTGGCACTGATATTTTTCATTAATGTCGCTTGGCAGTGTCACTCAATCCACATCAATCCCATCAACTTTCATTACCGTGTGTAAATCCTTATCGCCACGACCTGACATATTGACGATGATGGACTGATCAGGACGCATCGTTGCAGCCAGCTTCATGCCGTATGCCACTGCGTGCGAGCTTTCGAGCGCTGGGATGATGCCTTCTTTACGGGTGACTTCACGAAATGCGTGCAGGGCTTCTTCATCGGTTGCGCCAACATAGTTCACACGGTTTATGTCCTTTAAAAAACTATGCTCAGGGCCGACACCTGGATAATCCAGCCCTGCTGAGATCGAGTGCGTACCTAGGATTTGTCCTTCGTCATCACACATCAGATAGGTGCGATTGCCATGCAGCACACCAATGCGACCTGCTTGTAGCGGTGCGGCATGATGCGGTGTATCGATGCCCAGTCCATTGGCTTCGACACCATACATCGCCACTTCAGTGTCGTCTAAGAAATCATAAAACAGACCAATGGCATTACTACCGCCACCGACGCACGCCACGAGCGCATCAGGCAGTTTGCCTGTTTTTTCTAGATGCTGGACACGAGCTTCACGACCGATAATCGCCTGAAAATCACGCACCAATAGCGGATACGGATGCGGCCCTGCGACTGTGCCGATGATATAATAGGTACTATCAACATTGGCGACCCAGTCACGCATCGCTTCATTCATCGCATCTTTGAGCGTGCGAGAGCCACTGGTCACAGGCACAACCGTTGCGCCCAAAAGACGCATCCGATAGACATTCATCTTTTGGCGTTCGACATCATCAGCACCCATATAGACGATACACTCAAGCCCCAATCGCGCTGCAATCGTCGCCGTCGCCACGCCATGCTGACCTGCACCAGTCTCGGCGATGATGCGTTTTTTGCCACTCATTTTGGCAAGTAGTGCTTGACCGATGGTGTTATTTACTTTGTGCGCACCTGTGTGGTTCAAATCTTCACGCTTAAAATAAATCTGCGCCCCACCAATCTCATCCGACAGACGGCGAGCATGATACAGCGGCGTCGGACGACCCACATAATCGGTCAAATCCGCCATAAACTGCGCCCAAAATTCAGGATTGGCTTTGGCTTGATGATACAAAACTTCCAGCTCTTCCAAAGCTTTCATCAAGGTCTCAGACACAAAACGGCCACCATGCACACCAAAATGCCCATCAGCATCAGGATAGTTATTATAATTCACTACATCTGTCATTACATTTGCCTTATCATTAAAAGAAAATTAAATATCTCGAGCCACTGCCAAGCCTGCATAAGTCTGTGCTGTCGGCATCATCTCAATGGCGTTGATATTCACATGCCATGGCTGAGCGACCACCCATTGTACAGTATTGCTAATATCTTTGGCGGTCAAAAATTCCACACCTGTATAGACGGCTGCCGCTTTATCATCATCACCCTTAAAGCGGACATTGCTAAACTCTGTACCACCGCACATTCCTGGTTCGATATTGGTCACTCGCACACGAGTGCCAATCAAATCAGCACGCAGATTATTGCTAAACTGCTTGACAAATGCCTTACTCGCGCCATAAACATTGGCACCAAAATACGGATGATTGCCCGCCGTTGAGCCAATATTAATCACTGTACCGGCATTATTTGCCACCATAAACGGTAGTACAATCTGCGTCACCGTCACAAGTCCCTTGATATTGACATCAATCATCGTCTGCCAATCACTCAAATCTGCTCGATGAGCAGGCTCAAGCCCCAAAGCAAGCCCTGCATTATTCACCAGCACATCAATGCTCGCCAAATCAATCGCTGATAAGCTTGCCTGCACCGCTTGAGTATCTGACACATCAAAGCATAGCGGCACAAATCGCTCACCAAGCTCAGCACACAAGGCGTCTAGCTTATCCATGCGTCTGCCATTGCCATAGACAGCATGTCCTGCTGATACAAAATCACGGGCGATTTGTTCGCCAAATCCTGCCGTCGCCCCTGTGACGATGATGTTCATGATTTATTCCTTTTTATTTGGATAAAATTAATTTAACAAACCGAAGTTCATTGTACCGATAAAATGTGCTTTTAGCAATTTTTTGACGCATTTTTATTGGTGGATATGTCATTGGCATTCTTAGCAAATTCCGCCATCTTATGTGCATTCTTGATGCCCTTGGCAGACTCAATGCCACCGCTGACATCCAAAGCATACACGGGCAAATCCGCTGTCATCGCGACATTGTCAGGTGTCAATCCCCCTGCCAAAATAATCGGCAAGGGCGAATCGGTAGGAATCAGCGACCAATCAAATCGCTCACCCGTACCACCAAATTTATCCGCATGGTAAGCATCCAGCAAAATCGAGCTCGCCCCCGCCATCTGATACTCACGGATGAGTGCCAAGATGCTCGTCGGCGTGTGGCGTGTGGCATCGATACGCAGTGCCTTAATCCAGCGTTTATTAACAAGGCCAGCTTGACGCTGACACTCATCAGGCGACTCATCGCCATGAAACTGAATGACATCAACCGCCACATAGCGAGCAATCGCCATCAGCTCATCATCACTGATATTCACCACGAGTGCCACAAGACTGGTAAAGGCAGGTACTGCTTGGGCAAGCTGTTTTGCCTGCTCGATACTGACCGCTCTTGGGCTTGGCGGATAAAAGACCAAACCGATGGCATCAACGCCAACTGCCACCGCTTGCTGGATGTCTTCACAGCGAGTCAATCCGCAATATTTAAGTTTTTTCATGATGTTGCTTAGCTTTGTTTTATAAATACAATGAAAAATGCCAAATCAGCCAATCAACTTGGCACAAGTTTGGCTTGTTATGGCTTGAGTGCAAGCTTGCATGCCGCTGTGCCTTGGGTGCTGACTTCGACCACACTACCTGTCAGCATAAACAGACTTTTGATTTGCTCAGCAGCGCTCGTCATCGCAAGGTTTAGCACATCGCCTTGGCAAGCTTTGGCAAGCACTTCGGCTTTGGCATCTGCTTGCACTTGGGCGAATAACTTAGGATCACCTGCCACCGTACCAAATAGCCCCGTCTGCCAGTCATAGACTTCGATATCATCCAAAAACACTTCAAACACCTGCGATGGCGGTAGTGTGATATGTACCCGATCGATGGTTTCGCCTTGCTCGTTTTTGGTTTGGCTAATTTGTACCATCTCAGCACTGAGACCACCAAGATCCACGCCAGCCAGCACTCGCCCTTTGATGATGAATAAGCCTTTTTGTTTATCCTGCCACAGATTTTGCCAAGTGCCTGCCTTGTCTGCCGTCACGATGGTATCCACGCTATAAGCCACTGTCTGTAGTCGTGATAGCGTCTGGATTTCGGTGACGATACCGTCTTTGGTGATGGTGCTGACATAGTTATCCGACTTATTGACAAGCCAAAACCCTGCCATCGCCAAAATCGCCACCATCACTAAGATAAGTAGCACATAGGCAAGTGCATTGCCTGTTTGTTTGCTTTGGGGAATTTGCATCAGTATTCACCTAATCAATCGTTTAAGATTAAAATACCACAAAAGCCTGACAAATTGTGTAAAAATTGCGGAAATTTAGTTGCATAAATGGCGTTTTTTGCCGTAAGATAGACAGGTTATCTTTTATCGATTTTATTGTTTAACGTATTTGCAAATTATCATTAGATTTTATAAGGTTAGCTATGAAAGCCAGTCAATTTTTATTCGCCACATTAAAAGAAACGCCAAACGATGCCGACATCGTCTCAAGTCAGCTGATGGTGCGCGCCGGTCTGATTCGTAAGCTGGCATCAGGTCTGTATGTCTGGATGCCAATGGGTCTTCGAGTACTCAAGCGTGTCGAACGCATCGTGCGTGAAGAGATGGATGGTATCGGTAGCCAAGAGCTGCTCATGACCGTCACTCAGCCGGGTGAGCTGTGGCATGAGTCTGGCCGCTGGGAAGATTATGGTGCAGAGTTGCTCCGCTTCAAAGACCGCCATCAGCGTGATTTTGTGCTTGGCCCAACCCACGAAGAAGTCATCACTGACATCGCTCGCAATGAACTAAAAAGCTACAAACAGTTGCCAGTCACTTTTTATCAAGTACAAACCAAATTCCGTGACGAAATCCGCCCACGCTTTGGGGTGATGCGCGCTCGTGAATTTACCATGAAAGATGCCTATTCTTTCCACATTGACAAAGAATCACTGGCCGAGACTTATCAAGATATGTACGATGCGTATAGCCGTGTCTTTAGCCGTCTAGGGCTTAAGTTCCGTGCGGTACAAGCGGACACAGGCTCTATCGGTGGCTTTGCATCGCATGAGTTTCATGTCCTAGCTGACAGCGGTGAAGATGATATCGCCTTCTCAAGCGAATCAGAGTATGCCGCCAATGTCGAGCTTGCCGAAGCGATCTGCACTGATGTTCGCCAAGCGCCAAGCCAAGCACGCCAAGATGTCGATACGCCAAATATGCCAACTTGTGAAGCAGTGGCAGAGCATCTGGGCATCGCCCTGACTCAGACGGTCAAGACCTTGATTGTCAAAGGTGCGTATAGCGAAGAAAATCCTGATGCACCAAAACTTGTGGCGCTCGTATTGCGTGGCGATCACACATTGAACGAAATCAAAGCCGAAAAAATCGCCGCCGTCCATGCACCACTGACCATGGCAAGCGAAGAAGAAATCAAAGCCGCTGGCCTAATCAAAGGCTATATCAGTGTCGATCTCACCATCCCTGTCTATGTCGATCGTGCCGCCGCTGCACTATCTGACTTCGTCTCAGGTGCCAATATCGAGCATAAGCACACCACGGGTATGAACTGGGAGCGTGATGCCGCCATCACCGAAGTCGTCGATATCCGCAATGTCGTCGATGGCGACCCATCACCAGATGGTAAAGGCGTGCTGTCTATCAAACGCGGTATCGAAGTTGGTCATATTTTCCAATTGGGTGATAAATACTCAAAAGCCCTGAACTGCTCAGTGCTTGGCAAAGAAGGTAAGCCTGTGACCTTGATGATGGGTTGTTATGGTATCGGAGTGAGCCGTATCATCGCTGCCGCCATCGAACAAAACCATGATGACAATGGCATCATCTGGGCAGAGCCGCAAGACAAAGCCGATAGCATCGCACCGTTTTATGTCGCTATCGTGCCGATGAAATCAAAAGACGGTCAAGCCGAACAAAAAGCCGAAGAGCTGTACCAAACGCTCAAATCTCGTGGCATCAATGTACTACTAGATGACCGTGATGAGCGACCAGGGGTGAAATTTGCTGACCTTGAGCTTATCGGTATCCCACATCGTATCGTCGTTTCTGAACGCAATCTTGCCGAAGGCAAATATGAATATGTCAATCGTGCCAATGGCGAAAAAGTGATGCTGGATCTTGAAGAAGTCTTGGCAAAATTCTAATCGCTAAGCCAGTTTGGCTAATATAAACCACACCCCAAAAGTTGGACTGGGTTGCCAGCTTTGAACCGACCCCCAATTCTTAGACACCAGTTTAAGATTAACGGTTAAGGTTTAATAAAGGACTGAGTTCTGTATTGTACAGGACTCAGTCCTTTTAATTTTACTTTTATTCTATCATGATT
>NZ_LTCC01000012.1:0-59056 GCF_002894025.1 Moraxella sp. RCAD0137 | reverse complement strand
TATCAGCAGTTTTTGATATGCTGTGCTGCTCAAGTGGTGCGTATTATAGAGCGTGGATGATGGGTTGTAAAGGGGTTTTTTCGTGGGATTGAGAGAAAGTTTGTAGGTTGTTGATTTTGTTGGGGTTAATTTTATACCAACTTATTTGCTATAAAAAAAGACCTTTATTCAAAGGTCTTTTTTAGGGTTATGCTTTGCTTTTATGCAGATAAGTCGTGACAAAACCTGACAGCGCATAGGTAACACCGATGGCCAGCAGCCCCACTGGGATATCATATAACAACGCACCAAAAATCAATAAAGCCACCAACAATACCACAAATGGCACTTTTTGCTTATCAAATTCTTTGAATGAATAATATTTGACATTGCTGACCATCAAAAGACCACAAGCAATGACCCAAAACGCAAAGAACCAAGTCAACTGTGTACTCATACCTGTCGTAAAATCAGCATATTTTAGGCTGACAAGCACTGTGCAGGCAATCAATAATGCTGCCAATGGACTTGCCAGTCCAATAAAATATTTTTTGTCAACGACACCAATTTGTACATTAAATCGTGCCAAGCGAAACGCTGCACACGCTGCATAGACAAACGCACACGCCATGCCAAATCTACCCCACGGCTGCAAAGCAAAGCTATAAACCAATACTGCAGGCGCAAGCCCAAAAGCAATACAGTCTGCCAATGAGTCATACTGCTCACCAAAAGGGCTTTGGGCGTTCAAAAGGCGTGCTGCACGACCATCCATCCCATCCAAAAACGCTGAGATAAAAATCGCAAAGCTTGCCTTGATAAACTCACCATTGGTGCTGGATAAAATCGAATAAAACCCTGCAAATAATGACAATGTCGTAATCAGATTTGGCACAAGATACACGCCTTTGCTCATCACTTTTTTGCCATCGCTATGCTCTGGCTCAATGACTTCAAAAGTGATGCCATCGTGTTCGCATTCAGGATGGATATCTTGACTGTCTGGCTTATTGATTTGTGTCATGGTTTGCCTTTATAACTGTCTATAAACGATTTTTTCTGCTTATTCACCGACAAGCCATTTAACCACTGCCATCTCGCCGAGCGACATCTGTGGTGCATCCACTGGCTTTAGAATCGGTGCCAAAAATTCCAAAATCTCTTGGGCGGCATCGGCAAATTGCCACGGTGGATTGATGATAAATAGCCCCGTGCCATTTAGACCAACTGCGACATCATTTGGGTAGAGATTCAGCTCACAGACTAGCTGTTTTTTGATGCCCGTGCGTTTCATTTTTTTGTAAAATAGTTCGGTAGCGTCGATATTTTTGATCGGGTACCATAGCACAAAAGTGCCATTGCCAAATTTCTTATAACTAGCCACAAGCAAATCTACCAAACGACTAAAATCCTTGTGCTCTTGCTCAAATGGCGGATCCAGCAAAATCACGCCACGGCGTTCTTTTGGTGGTACGACAGCAGGTACGCCTTCGAAAGCATCACGATGATGGATGCCGATAGGTAACTGATATAGCTGATAATTAAGCGCATCATATTCATCGGCGATCGCTTCAAAGGCTTCACAGCGTAGCGGTGCATCCGCTGAATGATATTCGCTGTGATGAGCAATCCACCAAGGCGAGCCTGGATAGACAAACTGGTCGTATTTATTACGAGCAAATGCCAAATCATCCAAATACTGTGCGACTGCTTTTGGTAGATGATCCACGCCTACCGCGACTGCCTTTTCGAGTGCGACAATACCGCGTTCAGCTTCTTTGGTTTTTTGGGTTTCGGTGCTTGCTAGTGAATACAGACCTCGCCCACCATAGGCATCAAGCACATAGTATGGCTTGGCTTTGGCAGAAAATTGCGCCAATAACTGTAATAATAAAATATGCTTGGCAACATCAGCGAAGTTACCTGCATGATAGGCGTGTTTGTAATTCATAGTGTCTCGATTGATTTTTTGATAACAAATTTGTCTGTGATATGGTAGCATAGACAGCGATTTTTGGCGAATTGTTTTTTGTTGGGGATAAGCACATGACAGCAACTATGGCGACAACTCACGATTTTGGCATCGACTGGGCAGCACGGCTAGATGCGATGCTTGATGACTTTGTGCAGACTGGCGTGATGGTGATTGATGACTGTTTTGACGATGGTGCGGTGCGTGCGTTGCAGGCTGAGAGCGGCTATATCGACTATAAAGATGCGCATCTGACGCACGGTGAGCGTGAAGTGAGCATTCGTGGCGATCGCATTCGCTGGATTGATGGTGCCTGCCCTGTTGGACTGCGTTATTTGGCAAGTATTGAATCACTTGGGCAGTATTTTAATGCCACGCTGTATGCAGGGATTCGTCGCTGTGAAGCGCATTACGCCTGTTATCCGTCAGGCTTTGGCTATCAATGGCATAAGGACAATCCTGCCGGTCGTGATGAGCGGGTTATCTCGGCGGTGTATTATCTCAATGATGACTGGACGGATAGCGATGGCGGTGAAATTCTCGTTGTGGATAAACTTGGCAATGAACAAAAGCTACTGCCCAAAGCCAATCGCCTTGTGCTATTTGATAGCGACTTATTACACCAAGTTAATATCACCAATCGCACCCGCTTTTCGATTGCCACCTGGATGCGTCGTGACGATGATGTGTTATAAGTCATCCACTTTATCAATTTATTATTAATTTATATTTAATTTATAAAATACCAATCAACTCTAGGAAATACCATGAGCCACTCTCCAGAACTTGCTCTATCCATTGAGCTAATCCAGCAGGCATCCATCACCCCTGATGACAAGGACTGCCAAGACATTCTAATTCGCCACCTTAATAAGCTTGGCTTTGAGTGCGAGCTGATGTACTTTGGCGATAAAAACGATAATGGCAAAAATGCCGAAGTCAAAAACCTATGGGCCATCAAGCATGGGACGGACAAGGATGCACCCGTGCTGTGCTTTGCCGGTCATACCGATGTCGTGCCAACGGGCGATGAGTCGGCATGGACTTATCCGCCATTTTCGGCAACGGTGGCTGATGGTAAGCTATGGGGGCGTGGCGCATCGGATATGAAAACTGGCATGGCAAGCTTTGTGGTGGCGTGTGAGCAGTTCATCAACAAGCACCCTGAGCACAAAGGCAGTATCGCCCTACTTATCACCAGCGACGAAGAAGGCGTGGCGATTAATGGTACGGTCAAAGTCGTCGAAACGCTCGCCGCTCGTGGTCAAAAGATGGATTATTGCCTTGTCGGCGAGCCATCTAGCACTGATAAGCTTGGCGATGTCATCAAAAATGGTCGTCGTGGCTCACTGAACGCCAAACTCACCGTCACTGGCAAGCAAGGTCATATCGCCTATCCGCACCTAGCCATCAACCCCATTCATGCCGTCGCCCCTGCACTTGCTGAGCTGACCGCCACACATTGGGATAATGGCAATGACTATTTCCCTGCCACATCGATGCAAATCTCAAACATCAATTCAGGTACAGGCGCAACCAATGTCATCGGTGGCACTTGCACGGTGCTGTTTAATTTCCGCTATTGCACCGAAAATACCGCAGATAGCCTGATGGCAAAGACACATGAGATTTTTGATAAGCATTTTGCAAATAGTGATGCCACTTATCACATCGACTGGACGCTCTCGGGTGTGCCATTTTTGACCGAAAAAGGCGAGTTCGTCAGCGCCTGTGTCGATGCCATCAAATCTGTCACCGGTATCGAGACCCAGCTGTCAACATCAGGTGGTACATCCGATGGTCGCTTTATCGCACCGATTATGAATGCACAAGTGGTCGAGCTCGGTGTCAAAAATGCCACCATCCACCAAGTCGATGAGCATATCGACATCAAGGAGATTGAGCAGCTAACCCAAGTTTATGAAGCGATTTTGGGTCGTTTGGTGGTATAAGTTGACCAAATAATCTTGGGATAAAAAACAAGCCATGCAATCGCTGCATGGCTTGTTTTTGGTGGATTTGATTAATTAATCAATCACTTATAGCCTGCTTTTTTCATCAGCATGATGGCTTTTTGTTGGTTTTGACCTGCAACAAAGACATTGATCATGTCACGCTTGAAGCTGCTTGGCAACCAACGAGCCATATTGCCAGTCACAGCGACGCGTGGGTTGGCTGGGTATTCAAAGTTGTTTTGGGCGTATAGGCTTTGAGCTTCAGAGCCACTTAGCCATTCGATAAATTTTTGGGCTTCAGCAACATTATCGCTGTGCTTGACCACGCCTGCGCCTGAGACATTGACATGAGTGCCTTTGCCTTTTTGGTCAGCGAAGAATACTTTGACATTGTTAGCAACGCTTGGTTTTTGGTTCAGTAGGCGTCCATAATAATAGGTGTTGGCGATACCCACATCACAGCGACCTGCATCGATGGCTTCTAGCAGTGCGGTGTCATTTGAAAACGGTGCCGCTGCCAAGTTATTCACCCAGCCTTTGACCACTTGCTCAGTTTTGGCTTGGCCATTATGTGCAATTAAAGTTGCCACCAAAGATTGGTTATAGACATTGTTTGAGGTGCGTAGGCATAGCTTGCCTTTCCACTTGGCATTTGCCAAATCAGCATAGGTGGACAGCTGGCTTGCGTTGACTTTCTTTGGATTATAAAAAATCGTACGAGCGCGCACAGACAGACCAAACCACTGGTTTTTTGGGTCACGCAGGTTTGATGGGATGTTTGATTTTAGAACTGATGAGTTGATTGGGCGAAGTAGGCCAGCTTGAGCGGCTTGCCATAGGTTACCACCATCAACAGTGATGAACACATCCGCCTTGGTGTTTTTGCCTTCGGCTTTAAGCTTTTCCATCAATGGACCTGCTTTATCGCTCACCAATGTCACTTTGGTGCCGGTTTTCTTTTGATAAGCCTGAGTCAATGGCTTAAGCAATTCATCCGCACGAGCAGAATACACAACCAGTTCGCTAGCAAATGCTGGTGCAGTCATTGCCAATGCCAAAGATGCAACAAGTAATTTTTTCATAATCAATCCTTTAACAAGTATGTCTTTCGACCTAGGGCTACAAAACCAAATGGATTTGCAGAAAATTTGCAATTTTTGTAAACAAAACATTGCCATATTTAGCACTTATATAATAAAATATTTTCAGCATTTAAACAAGAAGAATTATCATTATCGATTTTTATACGCTTCTCGATAACGATAACCAACTTTTTGGCATTGTTGATTTGTCATCACCTGCCTTTTATATGACATCATTATTATGAATTCATCATCCCTTATTTCTCGTCTGTGGCTACTGATTTGTGCCTGCTTGGTGATTATCCCACTTGGGGTGATTGTGTCATCATTGGGCAGTTTTAATGCTGAGATTTGGCAGTTTTTGCTTGAATACGAATTGCCTTTATTATTGAAAAATACTTTATTGCTCGTCATCGGGGTCGGGGTCGGCGTGACCATACTTGGTACGACCACTGCTTGGCTGACTGCAATGCATCGATTTCCGCTGCAGCGGTTTTTTGCTTGGGCGATGATGCTACCTTTGGCGGTGCCTGCTTATGTACTTGCTTTTGTGCAGCTTGGGATTTTTGATTATACAGGTGGAATTAGCACTTATTTAAGAGATAGTCTAGGATTTGAAAACGGCTTGCCCGATGTGCGAAACGGCTTTGGTCTGACCATCGTGATGAGTCTGACGCTGTATCCTTATGTCTATCTACTTGCCAAAAATGCCTTTGGTAGCATGGGCGTGCGTGCCTTGGAAGCTGGGGCATCGATGGGACTATCTGCACCCAAAGCCTTTGTCAAGCTTGCCTTGCCGATGGCTCGTCCATGGATTGCTGGCGGTATGATACTTGCCTTGATGGAAGTATTGGCAGACTTTGGGGCGGTGAGTGTTTTTGGCTATGACACGTTTACCACTGCCATTTATCAGGCGTGGTTTGGATTTTTTTCGATTGACACCGCTAAGCAGTTAGCAAGCTTGCTCATTACTTTGGTATTTATTTTTTTGGTACTTGAGCAGTTAAGCCGTGGGCGTCGCCGTTTTGAGACCACGGGGCGTGCCAGTCATCATCGCCCGATTGCCCTGCATGGCTACAAAAAATGGCTTGCCACCGCTTATTGCATGGCCATTCTTTGTCTTGCTTTTGTCGTGCCTGTCGTTCAGCTGATCTTGTGGGCGACGGCTATTTGGCAAGATACCGTCTTTGCTGAGCTATTGACCCAAATTTGGCACTCAATCAGTGTTAGCCTAATGGCATCACTGCTTGTAGCGGTGGTTGCGTTATTTATCGCCATCAGCACTAGGAGCGACCACAGCAAATTTGCCCTTGCCAGCGCCAAAATCTCAACGCTCGGCTATGCCATCCCAGGCTCGGTGCTGGCTGTTGGCGTGTTTGTCCCTGTGGCATGGCTGGATAATTGGCTGATTGCCACCTTGCCAAGCTTATCAGACGCCGATGCTATCTTTAAGGGTACGCTTGGCGTGATGCTGATTGCGTTATTGATTCGCTTTTTGGCATTGGGCGTGCAATCAGTGGATGCCGGCATGAAACGCATCAAATCTGCACACATCGAAGCAGCAGCATCACTTGGAGTGGCGCCATTTGACACCGTGCGTCGTGTCTATCTACCACTCATCAAAGGCTCACTCGGTGTGGCAATGCTGATGGTCTTTGTCGATACGATGAAAGAGATGCCGATTACCTTGATGATGCGTCCGTTTGATTGGGATACTTTGTCCGTGCGGATTTATTCGTTCACCAGTGAAGGCTTATATGATAAGGCATCGCTACCTGCGCTTGCCATCATCATTGCAGGGCTGATTCCTGTGATTTTATTTGCCAAAATGGATCAAAAATAACGCCATTATCAGTAGAATATTAAAAATTTTGAGAAAATTATGCTAAATATTCATCAACTATCCATCAGCTTTGACAAAAAAACCATCCTAAGCGATATCAGCTTTGAGCTTCAAAAAGGTCAAATCGCCTGCCTGCTGGGCGCTTCAGGCTGTGGTAAGACGACACTGCTACGCTGTATCGCAGGTTTTGAGACGCCTGACACAGGCAGCATCACCCTTGATGGTCAAGCACTATTTGATGGCAAAGGGGCGACGCCTGCCCATCGTCGCCATATCGGTATGGTATTTCAGGACTATGCACTGTTTCCACATCTGACGGTGGCGGACAACATCGCCTTTGGACTGTCAAACATGGATAAATCTGCACAGGCGGCACGAGTAGATGAGATGCTAAACCTCATCGATATGCAAAGCTACAAAAACAGCTATCCGCATGAACTGTCGGGCGGTCAACAGCAGCGCGTGGCATTGGTGCGAGCGCTGGCACCTCGTCCAAGCTTGGTGCTGCTCGATGAGCCATTTTCAAATCTCGATGTCGAACTACGCACCAGCCTATCCAAAGAAGTATGCCGCCTGCTCAACTCCCAAAATGTCAGTGCCATCATGGTGACACATGATCAAGCCGAAGCCTTTGCGATGGCAGATGTGGTCGGCATGGTTGCTGATGGCAAGCTACAACAATGGGACACACCCACTGCCCTGTATCACACGCCTGCCACCGAGACCGTCGCGCGCTTTATTGGTGAAGGTGTGCTGATTGATATCCAACATGGTGGCGAGCATGGCTTTGATAGCATCTTTGGGCGTATCAATCTGCCTGTGCCACCACACGCCACCAAAGCACTCATCCGCCCACATGATGTCAAGCCCTACAAGGCTGATCGTGATACGCACGCCATCGACGCCACAGTAAGCGACCGAGATTTTCGTGGGGGTAATTGGCTCTATACGCTCAGCACAAATACTGGACAAACGCTACTGATGCAATCATCACTGGCCGCCAATCACGATAGCCACCAAATCGGTGATGGTTTGACTGTCGCTATCAGACGGGTCAGCACCTTATAAATCGCCCATATCATAAAAAACCGTTCATGGCTGATACCAAGAACGGTTTTATTTCAACTAAAGCATCACAACTCATCAAGCCATGCCATCTGGATGGCTTCTAGGATGCGTTCGTTCGACTTATTTGGGTCATCGCTAAAGCCATCAAGCTCACAGACATAGCGGTGTAAATCAGTAAAGCGAATGTACTGCACATCTTCATCAGGGTATTTTTCTGCCAAAGCGATGGCGATATCTAGGGTGTCGTGCCAAGTTAGAGTCATGAGTTTTCTCCTGTGTTTTTAATCATTGTAACACATGCCATCGCGCTCGCCAACTCATCGCACCATCGCCATCAACTTATCCCCAAACATAAAAACCATCAAACCCATCAGCATCACGCCCAGTCCCAAATATTTATGCCATGTCAAAGGGCGTACTGGCATCTGAATCAAGCCAAAAGCATCGATCGCCATGCCCGCTGCCAATTGACCAATGATGATCAAAAACACCATGTTCACCAAGCCGATCTTCGGGGCAAGCAGCACAGTCGAAAATACGAACGCCGCTCCGATCACACCACCAATCCATCGCCACCAAGGCTGTGATGGCAAGCCTGCCACCGCCAATCCCAAATTGGCCTGATGCAGCATGACCACGCCCAAGCATAGCGTACCGACCAAAAAAGACAAAAAAGCCGCCACCACAGGCTGCTCACCCAATCCATGCGCCAAGCGTGCATTGATCGCTGCCTGTATCGCCGCGCCTGCACCAACTGCAAATGCCATCAGCCAATAAAAATACTGCATAATCACCCTGTTGATTTTGATAAGTGTCACAACTTTAACACACCATCAGCCAAACCACCAACACAAACCAAAAAAAAATCACGCCCATCATAGGCGTGATTTGTTATATTCAGCAATCAATCAGCTGTTCATCATCAGATATTCAAAGGCTGATAGACCCGCTTTTGAGCCTTCGCCCATCGCGATGTTGATTTGCTTATATGGCACTGTGGTTACATCGCCACAAGCAAAGATGCCTGGCTTGTCGGTACGGCATTTGGCGTCGATTTCGATCTCGCCTTGTGGGGTGGTTTTTACCAAGCCTTTGGCGACTTCAGAGTTTGGCACCAGACCGATTTGGACGAATACCGCTGATAGTGGCAGCGTTTGGTTCTCGCCTGTGGTGCGGTCTTGATAAATCAGTGCATTGACCTTGCTACCGTCAGTGGTGATTTCTGTCGTGGCAGCTGATTTGATGATGGTGATGTTGTCTTTTGCCATCGCCTTATCCACCAGTACTTGGTCAGCACGCAAGGTGTCACCAAACTCAAGTACAGTCACATGCTTGACGATACCTGCCAAGTCCAAAGCCGCTTCGACGCCTGAATTACCACCGCCGACGACAGCGACATCTTTACCCTTGAAGAATGGGCCGTCGCAGTGTGGGCAGTACGCCACGCCATTACCGATGTTCTCATCTTCGCCTTTGACACCAAGCTTACGCCATTTGGCACCTGTCGCTAGGATGATGGTGCGAGTTGTCCAGCTTGCACCTGTGTTTAGCGTAACTTGATAACCACCTTTGACTTCTTCGATGCTGCTGACACTCACGTGCTCTTTGACAGTGATGTTGTACTCTTTGATGTGTGTCGCTAGATTGGCAGCAAGCTGATTACCATTGGTTAGCGGAATTGAAATCAGGTTCTCGATATCTTGGGTGTCTTTGACCTGACCACCGATACGGTCAGCCACCAGTGCCACACGCAAACCCTTACGAGCGGTATAAATCGCCGCCGCACTACCTGCAGGGCCACCGCCGATGACGGTCACATCTTGAGTCTCAAGCTGTGGCTCATCCGATGCTGATAGCAAATCAGGGTATTGCTCTTGTAGTTTTTCGATGAGCTTGGCAGTATCCACTTTGCCATTGGCAAATGGCTTACCGTTCAAGAACACCGCTGGTACGCCTTGGATGCCTTTTTCGGCGACCAATTCAGGGAATACACCACCGTCGATCATTTCGTTTTCGATGCCGTCATTTAGGATGGCAAATTGGTTCAACGCCTGCACGACATCAGGGCAGTTGTGGCATGATAGCGATACAAAAGTTTGGAACTTTAGCGGCGCTTGGATACGCTTAACTAGGCTTTGGATGCCTTCGTCCAGTTTCAAGGTATGGCCACCTGCTTGTAGGATCGCCAGAATCAATGAAGTAAATTCGTGACCGCCTGGGATACCGCTAAAGACGATACCTGTGTCTTTGTTTTCGGTGGTGATCTTAAAGCTC
Organism: Moraxella sp. RCAD0137; assembly: GCF_002894025.1. Taxonomy (NCBI): domain Bacteria; kingdom Pseudomonadati; phylum Pseudomonadota; class Gammaproteobacteria; order Moraxellales; family Moraxellaceae; genus Moraxella; species Moraxella sp. RCAD0137. The sequence goes on along the minus strand of NZ_LTCC01000012.1, from coordinate 48,883 downwards.
ATTGGGCTAAGATCGGTATCGACTACGGTCGCATCAAAGCCAATCTTGTCGCTGGTGCCAGCGATTTTGGTCAAAAAATCCACCAATTCGGCACGCTTTTCGTGCTCACCTGCACCAATGACCATTTGGATTGGGCGAGTCATGTTTTCGCTATAAGTTTTTACTGCATTTAATAGATTTTGATCTAACATAAGTGTCACCTTTATTTCTGTGATTTGTTGGGTATGATGGCCATCGCCAAACTGTATGATTATTACATGTGATTATTATAACCGATTATTGATGATTGAAAATTTAGGAATTTAAAACATTGTCATCACAATCTTCAAATCATGAATCAGTCATTGCCAGCTGCCTGATGTGAATCTGCTTGCCAATTTGCCGCTTTCTTGCTAATATAATCTCAACAAACCAATTTATCCAAAACTTAAAAACTTGGTGCCAAGCACCCAATCACAGGAGAATACCATGCTTCCAGAATATCGCGATTTGATGACTCAACTAAAAAGTGAAGGTGATGCTCACTTCCTAAAACTATTTAATGAGCATAACGATCTTGACACCGAAATCGACAATCTTGAAAAAGATCCAGTCGCTTCAGCCAGCCGCGCTGGTGAAATCGATGAGATGAAACATAAAAAACTTCATCTAAAAGACGAGCTAAAAGCTTATCTAGAAAAAGTTGCTGCTGAGCGCGCATAATCAGATTTGCTTTTGCAATCAAATCAGCCACTCGTTGGCTGATTTTTTTATAAGTAATCCGCTGTGCAATTTTTAAACAATAAAAAACTCCAAACCATATGGCTTGGAGTTTTTGTCAAATTATCCTAAGCGATAATTAGATTTTACCAACTAGGTCTAGGCTTGGCTTCAAGGTTTCTTGACCTGCTTCCCAAGCTGCTGGGCAGACTTCACCGTCGTTTTCACGAACATATTGAGCTGCTTTTACTTTACGAACCATGTCTTTTGCGCTACGGCCGATGCCTAGGTCGTGGATTTCAGCAACTTTGATGAAGCCATCTGGATCGACTAGGAAAGTACCGCGAAGTGCTGCGTTGTCTTCTTCGATCATCACATTAAAGCCACGAGTGATCTTACCAGTACCATCGCCTAGCATTGGGTATTGTACTTTTGAGATCGCTGGAGAAGCATCGTGCCATGCTTTGTGTACGAAATGTGTGTCAGTTGATACTGCATACACTTCTACGCCAAGACCTTTTAGCTCGTCGTAGTGAGCAGCCATGTCTTCTAGCTCAGTTGGGCAAACGAAAGTAAAGTCGTGTGGGTAGAATAGGAAAATCGCCCAGTTACCTTTGACATCGTCAGAAGTGATGGTTTTGAATTCGCCGTTGACATAGGCTTGAGTTGAGAACTCAGGGATTTGTTGGTTGATAATTGCTGCCATAATATTCACCTTTTCAATGGTTGGTTTGTTAACTTCACTAAGCCAAATACCTTGATGCGACCGATGCCGCCCATTCGCCTTAGCACCCTTTTATAATACAACAAAAAAACACAATTTCAACAGTTAAAACTTTCAAATCTATTGTTTTATTTTATCAAACTTAGGTAAAATAGATATCAATAATACTCGATCATGGTGCTTATGAGTGCCATACTGCCAAGGATTTTTATGATTACCCTACGCCAACTGGAATTTGCCCTTGCTGTCGCCAAACATCGTCATTTTAAGCGTGCCGCTGAAGAGTGTAACATCTCGCAATCAGCGCTAAGCTTAGGCATCGCCGAACTCGAAAAACAGCTCGATACCCAAATCTTTGAGCGCAATAACAAACAGGTACTCATCACCCCCATCGGTGAAGAGCTGTTGGAACGCGCTCAGAGAATCTCAAGTGAGATCAATGACTTAATGACGCGAGCGCACAGCCATCAAGTACCACTGGCATATCCGATGACCATCGGTATTATCCCCACCATCGCTCCTTATTTGCTGCCCAAAGTGCTGCCAACATTAAAGCGCACTCACCCAAACTTTGAGCTGTCTGTGGTCGAAAAGCAGACCGAGCGCCTAATCGATCAGGTGCGCTATGGCCATATCGATACTGCTATCATTGCCCTACCTTATCCGTTAGAAGGCTTGCACGCGTTTGAGTTTTGGGCAGAAGATTTCTTTGCCATCTTGCCTGAGCATGATGCGCATATCCAAGCAGGTAAAATTAACAGCGATGATCTATCCAAGACCAACTTACTGCTGCTTGGCGAGGGTCACTGTCTGACCGATCATGTGCTGTCCGTGTGCGCACTTAGTAAAAACGAGATCCATTCTAGCTTTTCGGATGCCAGTCTAAACACACTGATTCAAATGAGTCTTGCTGGCATGGGAACGACGCTCGTGCCAAAAATGGCGCTCGATCAAATCAATGATGGCAAGACCGTCCATGCCGTACCCTTGGCCGAGCCTGGCCCGCATCGCAGACTGGCGTTCATCACCCGCCTAAATTATGCGCGTGTCAATGATGTACGCCTGTTAAGCGAGATATTTGGACAAGCATTAGCCGAAGCCGACCAATCACGCTCATAATGTACGCGTTTTGTGGTTTAATAAGCTGTGCCAGTGGCGATAGTCTGGCATGGCTTGTTCGACGCTCGCCCAAAAATCAGCGCTGTGATTGGCATGATGCAGATGGCACAGCTCATGCACCAGCACATACTCCAAACATCGCTTGGGATGCGCGGCAAGCTGCGTGTTTAGGGTGATTTTGGCGGTGCGTACATTACAGCTGCCCCACCTGCTGCGCATGTATCTTAGGCGAATCGACGAGGCTTGTTTGCCGACGATGCTTTGCCATTTTTGAATCAATAAAGGCAGCTGCTCATTGATCTCATGGCGATAAATCCATTGCAGCCGAGCATCATCATCCATCAGGCGCTGGCTGTTGCGACAAGATGCGCCATGATTATCCATCCAAGCATGCACATCAAAGCACTCACCCCACAAGCGATCAGGCTCAGACTGTCGGGTCATCAGTGATTGGTGTGCCGCCACCGCCCAATCAAGGCGATCGGTAATCGCGGCGATTAGCTGACTTTCACCAATACGCATGGGCGCACTGACGGACAAGACGCCTGCTTTGATGCGAAAGTTGATATTTTTGACAGATTTTCGTTGTACTGACAGCACGATGCCATGACCAGACAAGCGCTCAGCAAGCATGGTCATGGCATCAAAATGGCTGCTCACAGCGTTTGTGCCAAGATTTGTACGCACAATGATGCAAAATCAATACCACGAGCTTTGGCTGCCATCGGTACAAGGCTGTGGTCTGTCATGCCTGGCACAGTGTTAAGCTCAAGTAGGTATAATTTGCCATCATCACTTTTTAGGAAATCCACACGTGACCAACCACGGCCGCCAATGGCTTCAAAGGCACGCTTGGCGATGTCTTGCATCTCACGCTCTTGCTCAGCGGTCAAATCCGATGGGCACTGATATGTCGTGTCATTACGCAGGTATTTGGCTTCATAGTCATAGAACTTACCTGTTGGGATGATGCGAATGCTTGGCAAAGCTTCATCGCCCAGTAGTGAGCAAGCATATTCACCACCTGTGATGGCAGGCTCCGCCAAGATAGCACCGTGATACTGTTTCAGCGTCGGATAAACCTTGGCAAGCTCGCCTGCAGTCTCAACCATCACCACACCCACGCTTGAGCCTTCGGCTGCTGGCTTGACAAACAGTGGCAGGCCAAACTGTTGCTCAACCGCATCAAAATCACTGTGGTCATCCAGCACCACATAAGGGACATTCGGCAGGTTAAACCCTTGCCAGATCAGACGGCAACGAAACTTATCCATCGCAATCGCTGAAGCGAGCACGCCACAGCCAGTATAAGGAATGTCAAAACCATCAAGCACCCCTTGTAAGCTACCATCTTCGCCAAAGGTGCCATGTAGCACATTGAACACACGGTCATATTCACGCAGCTTTGAGATGTCGGTTTCTTGTGGGTCAAAGTGATGGGCATCCACACCTTTTGATAGCAGAGCACCTAGCACCGCCTTGCCGCTATTTAATGACACTTCTCGCTCGCTACTAAAGCCACCGCAGACGACTGCCACTTTGCCAAATTGTTTTACATCAACGCTCATTTTATACTCTCAATTTTTATGAATGGATAATCGTGTTATAGATACAAATTATTGTCGCGTAGCTCAAGGCAAATCTGCCCCACATTGCCCGCCCCTTGGGTGATCAATAAATCATTGGCTTTAAGTACACGTTTCATGGTGCTTGCCAAGTCATTCTTATCAACCAACGTCGGCTCCACCTGTCCACGATGGCGAATACTGCGAGCAAGCGCCTTGGTATCTGCACCTACAATCGGCGCTTCACCAGCGGCATACACATCCAGTAGTAATAACTCATCAACGCCCGATAGCACATCCACAAAGTCATCAAAACAATCTCGAGTACGGCTATAGCGATGTGGCTGGAACATCAATACCAATCGACGATCTGGATAGCTTTGGCGAGCGGCTTTGATGGTTGCAGCCACTTCGGTTGGGTGATGGCCATAGTCATCAATCAATAGCACATCCCCGTCATCGATCGCTACTTGTGCTTGTTTTTCAAAACGGCGACCCACGCCAGCAAATTTCTCAAGCGCGCGAATAATGGCAGCGTCATCCACACCTTCATCCGTAGCAAGGGTGATGGCAGCCAGAGCGTTATAGACATTGTGCTCACCTGGCACATTGAGCGTCAAAGACAATGGCTCACGGTCTTTGCGTAGCACGGTAAAGTGCGTCTTAGCACCGTCAACGACCAAATCCACCGCACGCACATCGTTGTGCTCTTTTAGACCAAAGGTCAGCACAGGACGAGCAATGGCATCAATCATGCCAAACAGCACTTCATCATCGCCGCACACCGCTGCCAAGCCATAAAATGGCATATTTTGCAGAAACTGAATATAGGCTTGCTTAAGCTTCTCAAAGCTACCTTCATAAGTATCCATGTGGTCTTCGTCGATGTTGGTGACGATCGCCGCCATTGGACGCAGTGATAAGAATGACGCATCCGACTCATCTGCTTCAGCGACCAGATAACGAGACTGGCCAAGGGCAGCATTTTTGCCCGATGCATTTAGCTTACCACCGATGACATAAGTCGGATCAAGCCCTGCTTCGGTCAGCATCATCGTCAGCATACTGGTGGTCGTAGTCTTGCCATGCGCACCTGCCACCGCGATACTGTGACGATAACGCATCAGCTCGCCCAGCATATCCGCACGGCGTACCACAGGTAGGCGAGCGGCAAGCGCTGCTTGGATTTCAGGGTTGGTATTGTCAATCGCTGATGACACCACGACCACATCGGCATGATCGATGTTGCTAGCGTTATGACCGATATAGACAATCACCCCGAGACTGACCAAACGCTCAGTCACAGCACTGGCTTTGATGTCAGAGCCAGTTACCTTATAGCCTTGGTTGGCAAGTACTTCAGCGATACCACACATCCCTGCCCCACCGATACCGACGAAGTGGATGGTTTCGATGCGACGCATTTCTGGGATTTCAATCAGGCGTTTTGGCAGGGATTTTTTGGTTGGCATGGAGATTCCTTTGGTGTATGAACTTTGAAATAAATAAATCAGCGAATGCTATTTTCAATGATGTCAGCCACAGTCTGTGCGACATCTACTTTGGCTTGACTGCGCGCGATGATTGCCATCTGCTGACAACGGCTGCGATCCATCTCATCAAGCGTCTGGGCAAGCGCCTGTCCTGATAGACTTGATTGTGGCATCAAAATCGCTGCCCCTGCATCCACAAGCACTTTGGCATTGGCAGTCTGATGGTCGTCCACAGCGTGCGGTAATGGCACAAAAATCGCTGCCACACCTGCCGTCTGAATCTCTGTCACAGTCAATGCCCCTGCTCGACAAATAATCACATCCGCCCATGCATACGCTGCCGCCATATCATCAATAAATGGCTTGAGCTCCACGATATGCTTAGTGGTGTCGATATTTGCCTGAGAATAGGCAACGAGCATCTGCTCATGATTGTCCTTACCGCATTGATGGCATAGGCTAATTGGGCGATTGACCTTATCAAGCATCTCAACCACCGCTTGGTTAATCGCCATCGCACCCAATGAACCACCCACCACAAGCACCTTAAGCGCTGACTCATCGCTGATGTCATAACGCAGCTCAGGACGAGCGATTTGGGTAATGGCATCACGCACAGGATTACCCACAGTGATGACCTTGGTGTCGCTGGCAAACGCCCCATCAAAGGCCTGTAGCACCTTATCCGCATGACGAGCCAAATTTTTGTTGCTCATGCCGACGATGGCGTTTTGTTCATGGATAATCAGTGGTTTTTTCAATAGTTTAGCAGCCAATCCCCCTGGTGCAGTCACATAGCCACCAAAGCCGACCACCACATCAATGGCATGGTCAGTCATCAGCTGGCGCGCCTGCATGACGGCTTTTAGTAGCATGAATGGCAGCTTGACCATACGCGCCAAACCCTTGCCACGCAAGCCCTGCATATCTATATGATGCATCTGGTAGCCGTGCTTTGCGACCAAATCATTCTCCATGCCGGTTGGCGTACCTAGCCAATGAATGGTCGCTCCACGAGCCGCCAATTCGTCCGCCACTGCCAGTGCAGGAAATACATGACCGCCCGTACCTGCTGCCATCATAAGGACATTGATTTTTTTTGTCATAAAATTATCCAAAGCCATCTTAAAAATCATCTATTTTCAATGACTTTTGTGGCAAATTCAAGCAAATTTTCTTTACTTTTTTGTCAATAAAAATTACCGTCAATCGATTTTACTTTGTCGGTTAAACTGCCGCCAAATAAGTTTCGATAAATTCAATAAAATCGACCGCAATGTGCGTCCCAAATTGATCATCAATCTCACGCACGCAAGTTGGGCTTGTGACATTAATCTCAGTGATTTTTGCACCAATCAAATCCAATCCCACAAAATACAAACCTTTTTCAAGCAGAATCGGTGCGACTTGTTCAGCCACCGCCCGCTCTTGATCATTCAGCGGCATCGCAACACCGCGACCGCCTGCCGCCAGATTGCCCCGAGTTTCGCCATCGGCAGGAATGCGCGCTAGGCAATACGGCACGACTTGACCACCGACAATCAGTACACGCTTATCACCTTCTTTGATGGCAGGCAGATAGCCTTGCGCCATGATGGGCAAGCTTTGGTTTTGTGTCAACAGCTCAAGCGTCGAGCCGATGTTATGACTGTCTGCTGTCAAGCGAAAAATCCCCATGCCACCCATGCCATCAAGCGGCTTGACGATGACATCACCCTGCTCTTGAATAAACGCACGGATATGCGACTGCTTCGCCGTCACAATGGTCGGGCTCATATGCTCGCTAAACCAGGTGGCGAACAGTTTTTCGTTACAATCACGAATTGAGCTTGGATCATTGACCACCAAGACACCTGCATCTTTGGCTTTATCCAACAGATAAGTCGCATAGATGAAATTCATGTCAAATGGTGGATCTTTACGCATCAAAATCACATCAAAATCAGTGGCTTGATGCGTGGTTTTTGGCTCAAGTTCATAAAACTTTTGTGGATCTTTAAAGACTTTGGTTGCTTGAGCGTCAATATGTAATTGACCCAAACTCAGCCACAAATCATGAATGCCACAAGTGTACAAGCCATGCCCCTTATCAGCAATCGCCCACATCATGGCAAGTGAAGTGTCTTTTTTATAATTAATCGTCGCAATATCATCCATGACGATAAGGAAGTTAAGTTTTTTCATAGTTGCTACTTTTGTTTATCCAAAATTATTCATCGATACCGTATTGGGCGCGATATGCTTGCATGGCGGATAACTGCTCAGCCGTGCCGTGAGTGGCAACATAATCAGTGATGTCATCCATCGTCACCAGTGCCAGCACAGGCACACCAAGGCTTTCGCCAAGTTCTTGGATGGCGGATTTGTCGCCTTGGCCTTTTTCTTTGCGGTCAAGTGCAACGATGATGCCAGCGACACTTGCACCTGCTTTATCCAAAATCTCCACCACTTCACGCATCGCCGTGCCTGCGGTCATCACATCGTCAATCACCCAGACTTTTTTGCCAGTCAGATCGGCACCCACAAGCATACCGCCTTCGCCGTGATCTTTGGCTTCTTTGCGGTTGTAGCCCCAGTTGGCATTGATACCATGCTGTGACCAGAGCGCTTGAGCGGTCGCCGCCACGAACGGAATGCCCTTGTACGCCGCCCCAAAAATCACCAAATCATCCGTCTTTGCATGCTTTGCCAGTGCATCGGCATAGCCTGTGGCAAGTACGCTTAATAGCTCACCTGTCGATAGCAGACCTGCATTAAAAAAATACGGGCTGACACGGCCTGATTTTAGGGTAAATTCACCAAATCTCAGTACATTGTTTTTTAGAGCGACTTCAATAAATGCTTGGGGATTGAATGATGACATGATAATTCCTAATGTTGGCATAAATTATGGCTATTTTACTCTGATTGTGCACGATTTACAAATAGCAAAAAGCCCAGTTCGATGAACTGAGCTTTAAAAATGGCAACAAGCAAAAAATTATGCTTGAGCAGCAGCTTGAGCAGCAGCAACTTCAGCAGCGAAGTCTTCTTGCTTCTTCTCGATGCCTTCACCAACTTCAAGACGCTTGAAGCTAACAACAGTTGCACCTTCAGCTTTTAGTACATCGCCAACTTTCTTTTCGTTGTCCATGACATATGGTTGGTTAACCAAAGTCACTTCGTTTAGATATTTTTGGATACCGCCAGTGATCATCTTCTCAACCACAGCTTCTGGCTTGCCAGATTCTTTAGCTTTGGCTTCGATGATGTCTTTTTCGCGAGCTAGGATGTCAGCTGGTACATCAGCTTCGTTCACTGCCAGTGGGTTGAATGCAGCAACTTGCATTGCAACTGCTTTGCCCACTTCTTCGCTACCGCCTTCGAATGATACCACAACACCGATACGCAGACCGTGACGGTATGCAGCAAGGTTAGCACCTTCGATGACTTCTGCACGGCGAACTTGGATGTTCTCACCGATTTTTTGAACTAGAGCAATACGCGCTTCTTCAACAGATGCACCGTCGCCATATGGTAGCGCAGAGATTGCTTCAACATCAGTCGTGTTGTTCGCTAGCGCCAATTCAGCAACTTTGTTTGCAAATACAGTGAAGTTTTCATCTTTTGCAACGAAGTCAGTTTGGCAGTTTACTTCTAGAAGTAGTGCTTTGCCTTCGCCTTGAGCGATTACGATAGCACCGTCAGCAGCGATGTTGCCAGCTTTCTTAGCAGCTTTGGCTTGACCTGATTTGCGTAGGTTGTCAATCGCAAGCTCGATGTCACCATTTGCTTCTTCTAGTGCTTTTTTGCACTCCATCATGCCAAGACCAGTACGGTCACGCAACTCTTTTACAGTCTTTGCAGAAACTTGAGTCATTTGGATTCCCTCAAATATGAACGATGATAAGCCCAAAGTGGATTGGGCTTATCTGTGATGTATTAGTAATTGTTAACTACTTGGCCAGCTTGATCGATTGAATCTTCAACTGGTGCAGTCGCATTGTCGCGGTTTGCTTGCTTGTCTGCGTCTTGAGCATCAGCGCCGCCTTGAGTTTTTGCATACTCTTTGCCAGCGATGATGGCATCAGCCATTGCAGTCACATATAGGTTAACGGCACGGATAGCGTCGTCGTTGGCTGCGATGATATAGTCAACATTGTCTGGGTTTGAGTTGGTATCAACGATACCGATCACTGGGATACCAAGCTGCTTGGCTTCTTTGATTGCGATCGCTTCGTGGTCAACGTCAACAACGAATAGCGCATCTGGAAGACCGCCCATATCTTTGATACCGCCTAGAGCACGCTCTAGTTTTTCCATTTGGCGAGTACGCTCAAGTGCTTCACGCTTGGTTAGCTTAGCAAAAGTACCGTCTTCAGCTTGTTTTTCAAGCTCTTTTAGACGAGTGATTGACTGGCGAAGAGTTTTGTAGTTAGTTAGCATACCGCCCAACCAACGATGGTCAACATATGGCATACCAGCACGGGTCGCTTGCTCACGGATAACCGCAGATGCAGCGCGTTTAGTACCAACGAACAAAATCTTGTTGCGAGCTGCTGCTTGCTTGTTCACGAAAGTTAGTGCTTCGTTAAACTGCTTAACAGTGTGCTCAAGGTTGATGATGTGAATGCGGTTACGAGCACCAAAGATGTATTGGCTCATTTTTGGATTCCAAAAACGAGTTTGGTGACCGAAGTGAGCACCTGCTTCTAGCAAGTCGCGCATTGAGATTTGAGTTGGGTTCTTGTCTGACATAAGAGTTCCTAAAAAAAGTTTGGGTTACGCCTCCACGAAATCAAAAATACCGAATCCATCAGCACGCATCTGACCATCGGGTCAAATTATTCAAACTGATAGACACCCCGATATTCAAAAACACCGTAAGCCTACGCTGTAAATTTCGTGTGTGTAGTGTAAAGTTAAATTAAAAAAATACGCCCATTTAAAAAAATGGACGCATTATTATAGCAAAATTTTAGTATAAAGCCAAGATATTTGTCATGAATAACACCGCTCACTCTGAATCTTTGCCTAAATAAGAACAACAACTACTTCACAATATCGCAGTATATTGGCAGTCACCAAAACAAATCATTCTATGCCGTCGGCTCCAAATACTGTTCCGCCTCTTCTAAATTGACCGTGACTAGGCTTGAAATCCCTGCCGTCGGCATGGTGATGCCTTTGAGCTCATCGGCAATCTGCATGGCAAGCTTATTATGACTAATAAAGATAAACTGCACATCGTCAGCCAGCTCATGAATCAGCCCTGTAAAGCGTCCGACATTGGCATCATCCAGTGGTGCATCAACCTCATCTAGCACACAAAATGGCGCTGGATGCTGTTTAAAAATTGCAAAAATCAGACTAAGCGCCGTCAAAGTCTTCTCACCACCTGATAGCACCGCTAGGCGTGAGTTTTTCTTGCCTTTTGGCTGTGCCATCAGCACAAGACCTGCGCGCCATTTGTCCGCCTTGGACAAGGTTTCATCTTCCATCAGGCTTAAGCTTGCCTGACCACCGCCAAATACTTTTGAGAACAAGGCGTTGAGCTCTTTATTCACTGCATTGAGCGCTGTCAAAAACAGCGATTTGGTCTTCTCATCGATCGCTTTGATGGCATCTTCAAGTTTTTTCATACTGTCGGTGATGTCTTGGATTTGCTCATCCGTTGGCGATACACGCGCCTCAATCTCGGCAAGCTCAGCGGCAGCGGCTAGGTTCACCGCACCGAGTTTGGCGATTTGCGCTTTGATATCCTCGCGCTTTTGGCTATGGTCAATGAACTGCTGATTGGGATTGGCTCGAAACTCTGCCAAGGTCGCAGGCAGATTAAACGCCTCATCAAATCGCAACAGCTCATCGCCCAAATCCTGCATCCGACTCTCGCCCACTGCTGCATCAGCACTGATTTGGGCAGACTGTGCTTGGGCGGTGGCAAATTTGCCGTGTGCTTCAGTCAGCTCATCTTGTAGCTTGGTTTGGGCGATTTGCAGTGCTTTGGCAGCCGCTTCATATTCATCGCTTGAGATTTTGAGCTCGTGGCTGGTCATCTTGGCCGCTTTGAACGCTTCTTCAAGTTTTGGTAATTTTTCTTGTAAATTTTCTTGGTGTTTTTTGGTAACTTCGATGTCTGCTATCGTCTGCGTGGCGCTGTTTTTTGCCATATCAAGCAGGCGTTCGGCGTGGGTTTTGCTTTGGCTTAGCGTGCCAAATTTGAGCTGCATGGCTTGATAGGTCTCATTTTTGGTCTTAACCAGTCCATTGGCTTCATCAATGCGAGCCGTCAGCACGGTCATCGCTTGATTCGCCATCTCAAAGCGTGGGGCAAACTCGCCAAGCTTTGTATGATATTCATCAAGCTGTACGGTCAACTCATCAAGCTCTTTTTGGCGGTCTTGTTTTTCTTCATCGAGCGCTTGACGGTTTTTGGCATGGTTGTCACGGCGGATTTTATCCGCATCCAGCTTGGCAGTGAGTGCTGTCAGTGCTTTTTCGGCACTGTGCAGCTGTGCGGTGGTGGCGGTTTTTTGGGCGATGACTTCTTCAAGCTCAACTTTGGTTTGTTCAAGCAGATTCAGCTGATTTTTCAGCTGTTTTTGGTCGGCACTCAGCGCATCTTCTAGGGTGTTCAATTCTTCTTCTAGTACAGCCAATCGCTCGATATGTGCCTGTTTTTGGGCAAGAAATTGACTGCCTGTCTCACCAAAACGACTGATATGCACCATGCCAAAACTACCAATCAGCCAGCCCGCCTTGGTCAAAATCATCACGCCAATCAATGCGCTTGTATCCATCTCATCAAGCGCATCATCGCCCGTATATAAAAAGGTGCGCCCAAAAATCTCCAAAGTCGGTGTGCTAAATAACTGATCCAAGCGAATCAGCTGCTCACCAATCTGCTTGGGCAACTTGGCAATGGCATCACTGGCTGCGATGGCACTTGTCGTGATGGCAGTATCACTTTTTTTACCAGATTTTAATAATAAATTCACACCATCTTTGGCAGGTGTGGTCAAGGCGGTCGCCATGTTGAGCTGAGCAGTCACTTTGGCATCCAGCCAAAATCCCAAAAACTGATCCAGCACTTTGGCATATTGATGCCCCGTACTGCTCGGCATCAAACCATGCTCAAGGCTTGGCAAAGATTGCAAATCCGCTTGATCATCGCTCGATGCGCTATTTTGTTGGGCGATTGGCGTATGCACAAGCTTGTGCAAAATATCATACTCACCCATCAGGACGGCATGGCGTTTTTCTTGGGCTTGAGTGCTTGCTTGTAGTGTCTTGACCGTTTCGCTGAGTGTATCATAGCGAGATTTGAGCTCATCATGATCTGATAGATTATCAAGCTTAAGTTTAAGATTGGCAATCTGCTCTTGGTAAGATTTTTGCTCGGCTTGGTCTTGCTGGGCATCAACAAAGCCTGCCTGCTCCGCATCAAGTGCATCGCTGCGTTTTTGCCATTTTTGCTCAGCATCTTTTAGGCGGGCGATTTGGGATTCGGCAAGTTTTTTGCGGTTATCCAGATTGTTTTTGTCTTGGGTGATGACAGATAGCTCATCACGCTGTTTTTGCCATGCCTCTTGGGCATCAGCAAGCACCTGTTTGGCATCAGTGAGTGCCTGCTCTAGTGCCATCGTGTCAGGCGTGATCGTAGCAAGCTGACTGTCAATCTCGGCAAGCTCGGCGGTGGCGTGCTCGATATTGGCAAGCGCTTCTTGGTGCTGTGCTGTCAGGCGGTTGATTTTTTCATCACTTTGGGCAAGCTCGCTATTGACGGTATAAAAATTGTGCTGGGCGGTTTGCTCTGCCATCTGTGCATTATGGTATTTATCTCGTGCTTCGTCTTTGAGCCATTGACCTTCGGCGACACGAGCCGACAAGGTATCAAGCTCACGACGCACACGAGTGACCTCCATCTCAAGCTTGGCAAGCTCATCACTGGATTTGCCATGCTCGCCTTTTTTGAGTTCGTGATATTGCCACGCCTCGAACAGCCGACGCACCAAGTCATCACGATGCAGTGCCTGCAGCTCATCATTGAGCGCTTGATATTGCTTGGCGGATTCGGCTTGGCGGATGAGTGTTTTTTGTTGTTTTTTTAGCTCGCCTTGCAAGTCGGATAAGCGTTCTAGATTATCTCGAGTCTCAGCCAGCTTTTTTTCGGTATCGGCTCTGCGTACCTGATAGCGAGAGACACCTGCGCCCTCTTCGATGAACTCTCGTAGCTGCATGGGGCTAGACTCAACGATACGCCCAATCATCCCCTGCTCAATCACCGCATAACTGCGTGCGCCCAGTCCCGTACCCAAAAACACATCCACCACATCACGGCGACGCACTCGCTGACCATTGATGAAATAATCCGACTTACCGTCTTTGGTGACTTGTCGGCGTAGGCTCAGTTCTTGGTACAGGTTTAGCTCATGGCGGATGCCATGCGTCTCATCTTGGGTATGCTCAAATATCAGCTCCACACTGGCAAGACTCTTGGCAGCACGACCCTCGACACCAGCAAAGATGACATCGCTCATCGCCCCACCACGCAGCTGCTTGGCTGATGTCTCGCCCAGCACCCAGCGGATCGCATCAATGACATTGGATTTGCCACAGCCATTTGGCCCGACGATGGCTGTGATGTCGTGCTTAAAGGTGAAAGTCGTTGGATTGGCAAAAGATTTAAAGCCAGCAAGTTTTAGGGATTTGAGTCGCATGCGTGTGTTGTTGATGGTTTAAAAAGGCGATATTTTAGCAAATTTTGGCTGATGACGCTAATCACAAATCCAAGTGAATGATCTTAGCGTGTAAGTTGGTGTGATCACCCATAATAAAAAGCCATCCCTTGATGGCGATGGCTTATGGTATGAAATTAGGCTTAGGCCAAAACTTCGTTTGCTGGCACAGCTTCGATCAGCTCACTGAGCGCCCGCTGATAGACATTTCTTTTAAAGGCGACAACGCCCGTCAGCGGATACCAGTAGCTCACCCACTGCCAGTCATCAAACTCTGGCACGCCCACATCAAAGCGGATATGGTCGGTATAAGCATCATCCAGATACAACAAAAACCATTTTTGTTTTTGTCCGATACACAACGGCTCTTGCCCTGCTCGTACATAGCGTTTTGGCAAGCGATAACGCAGCCAATCACGAGTCACAGCGAGCACTTTGACGTGCTCAGGCAACAAGCCAACTTCTTCGTACAGCTCACGATACATCGCTTCAAGCGGTGTCTCGCCTCGGCTAATACCCCCTTGGGGAAATTGCCAGCTGTCATGTCCGATGCGTTTTGCCCACAGAACCTGCCCTTGTGCATTTACCAAGATGATGCCGACATTCGGTCGAAAACCGTCTGCATCAATCATAACTAAACTCTTAATTTATAAATCATTGAAATATCACCAGTTTTTTACCGATGACTTTACTTAATGACTATTAAACCAAAAAAACGCGCAAATGTGTAATGTTTTTTAAAATAATTTGCGATTTTTGGCAAAACCGCTAGAAAAACAGCCATTTGCCCCAATTTAGCCATCATCACTTTGACAAACAGCCTTTGATCGCATCTGATGGCATCGGTTGCCAAAGCGCATCAAAACCATTACAATGACTGATATTTTTTATAAGGAAACTTCCATGGCAGAATTAAACGCAAGCTTGGTTTGGAAAGATGGCGTGCATTTTGAAGGCACTTCTCCATCAGGTCATACCGTCCAACTCGACGGCAACAAAGAGCAAGGCGCAAGCCCGATGGAGCTGATTTTACTCGGTCTTGGCGGCTGTGCCAGCTATGATGTGGTGACGATTCTAAAAAAATCTCGCCAAGATGTCCAAGATGTCCGCTGTGAGATGCGTGCGGTGCGTGCTGATAGCGTGCCTGCGGTCTTTACTGATATTCACCTGCACTTTGTGGTGACTGGCACCGACATCAAAGACGCCCAAGTCGCCAAAGCCATCGAGCTGTCTGCCGACAAATACTGCTCAGCATCTCGTATGCTATCAGCAGGTGGCGTGAATATCACCCATGACTTTGAAATCATCGCCGCCTAACTGATTGGCATTTGTTATGATTATTTCATTATTTATGCAGACAGGCATGAAGCTTGCCATCATCTTGATGGTCATTGCAAGCCTGTTGCCGTGGCTCTGCTCAGTACTCGCCAAAGTCTCAGCTGGTTTTCGCTTTGGCAAGCACAATCAAGACCCACGCGGATTTTTGGCAGATAGCACAGGCATCGCTGCCAGATTTAACCATGCACAAGCAAATGGCTATGAGACTTTACCAGTGTTTTTGGCGGCGGTGTTGATCGCGATTTATACCTTTGTGCCGATGGCGGTGGTGAACTTATTGGCAGCAGGCTATGTGCTGTTTCGCATCGGCTATATCGCAAGCTACGCTGCCAATCTTGGTATGCTGCGTTCGGTAAACTGGCTACTTTCGATGCTGTGTGTGCTTGGGCTATTTGCCTTTGCGTTTTGGTTTGGCATTTAGCCGCTATCACAAATCGCATTGCCGTTGTCATTGCCATCGTCGCTGTATTGCGACACAATTTGTCGCCATCTTGTGTTATCGTTGATTCATAGCAATCAGACTGGAGATGACAATGCATCCGATTAATGAATTTTATTTGGGTTTACGTAAAACGACGGCATTTGATTGCACGCTAGAAGATCTGTGGGTGCTACCACCGAGTATCGTTAGCGTGCAGTATTTTTATCTTGAGTGGCTGTTTCCTGTGGATCATGCATCCAAATGGAATAAAACCGTGCCGACACTGCATGGTGATGAGCTGTTATTCTTCCAAACCAATCCAGATATCCAGCAAAAATTCTTGACATCGTTTGATAAAATCATCGGCTACTTTGAAATCGAAAGACAAGGCAATCAGCTATTTGCCACAGATACGCTCAAGGCTCGGGATTATTGGCTCAAGCCAATCGGTCATCAAGAAAAGAAAATCAGTCGTATCATCCGCTCACTGGCTTGGTGCGGACAGCTTGACTTAGCCAAGAATTTACAAAGCCTAGCCCTTCGGCTGATTGTCCAAAAAGGCTATCTTAAGCCTGATACTTTGCACATTTGGCGACATCTGCTAGATGACCTGCAAGGCGGTTCAATCAATCACCATGCCATACATCAGATGATACCCTAAAGAGCAAGCCATCATTAAGCTAGATTAGACACCTTGGCAATGCTCAAAATACCGCTGTAGCCCTGTCAAAATCAGCCCTTCATCAACGATGGCACCATCCAAATGTGGCGCAAGTGTCATCGCCCCACCCCCCGTCAAAACCAGCTCAAACTCTGGATAATTTGCCTGTATCGATTTGACCGCACCAACAATCCCAAACAAAATCCCATGATGCACCGCATCATCGGTCGTACGCCCAAGCTCAAGGCTGTCAAATCGCCCTTGCTTAACGCCAATCTGCTGTGTCCCTGCATATAGAGCATGACGCTGCATATAGGCATTTGGCAAGATATATCCACCCAGATGCACACCGCCATCAATGATATCGATGGTCAATGCTGTACCACAGCCCACCACGCACTGCTTAGCACCATTGACCGCCCCCAGCATCTGTAGCCAGCGATCGACACCCAGCTGAAGCGGATCATAATGACTGTGTAGCATTGGGTGCTTGTCATTGACCTTGGCAAACTCAAACGGCACGCCAAGCTCATTGAGCGTATCGGCAATTTTGGCATTGATTTTCTCGCCAAGTACGCTTGAGATACCCACAAACTCTGGATGAAATCGCACAAAGGTCCCAAACAAACCCATCAATAGCTCATTGGGCGCTTTTAGATGCTCTTTGGCATCCGATGCGATGACTTTGCCATCATCGATCAGCCAATATTTTAGCCGTGTATTGCCCAAGTCAAGCCACAGTGCGATCATGTGTTTTTCCTTTTTTAATCTTATCAATATCTTAGCACGGATGTCTGTCCAAACACAGCTGTCTAGGCAGACTGAATCATACCTGCCAATACACGCACGGTACTGCCTGCTTGCTCAAGCAATAACGCACCATCATGATCAATGCCAATACAACGCCCCGACTGACTGATGCTCTGCATATCATCTCTGGCAAAGACATTGACCGCTTTGCCCATCAAGACATGTGCACGGTTAAACGCATCAATAAAATCCAGCTTCGCTGTCGTCTCTGATAGCTGATTGTGCTGATGAACCGCTTGGCAAATCGCTTGGCAAATCGGCTGATACAGTGCTTGATAAGTAGGCAACTCGCCAAGATTGACCATATCCGCAAGCTGTCTTAGGCAGGTGGCTTGATACAGACCATCTTTGATTGTTGGGCTGATTTCGACATTCAGCCCTACTCCAGTCACCACACCAACTAGGCGAGTTTTGTCATTGACCTTGGCATAGACAGGCTCGATCAAGATTCCGCATAGCTTTTGGAACAGATGCGCTGCATCATCATAATAGCCGACATCATTCGCCCATTTGACACCAATCGCCGATAAGCCCTGCTTGGCACGCTCAGCATTGATTGCTTGGATCGTATCAAGCTGTGCCAACTCATAGCCCACCGCCAAGGACAAAAATCCATCCAAACGCACAAGCCCAAAGCCATCATCACTATCCGTCTGCATCGGCGTATATAACGACAAAAACACATTACCCTGACCACTCACCCACGATCTGCCATGCTGACCACGCCCTGCACTTTGGGCATCGGCGGTATATAGATGATGCTGGCGATGGCTAAGCTTGCCTATGCTCACCGCCTGTATCAGCTGTGTGTTGGTGCTATCGGTTACGGCATCATGTCGATGATGGCGATGAATGCTCGCCCAAATCAAAGCAAAATCCATCTTAGCGTGAGAATAATCCATCAAAAATGCATCCACAAAACTCATAAAATTGCGTTATAATAGCACAATTTCACTAAAACAATGGGATTTGAATCATGATTTATTTGTGGTTTTCGATCGCAGGGATCGTGGCAGGGCTGTGCGCAGGACTGTTTGGTGTTGGTGGCGGCATGGTCATCGTACCAGCACTGATTTGGATTTTGGCGTATTATGGCTTGCCAAGTGAAATCGTACCACACGTGGCAGTCGGTACGGCACTGGCGACGATTATTTTGACTTCAATCAGCTCAATGTCAGCACATCACAAGCGTGGTGGCGTGCGTTGGGAAATCTTTAAAAACATGGCAAAGGGATTGGTGCTTGGCAGTCTGGTCGGTGCTTGGGTCGCCACACTCATCGATGGTGCGATGCTCCAAGCCATCTTGGGCGGTGGTGCAATCTTGATGGCGGTGAAAATGCTATTTTTTCCCAATCAAGAACGACTCGACATCCCACCCCCTGCTGACTACAAACAGACCTTCGCTGGCGTCGTCATCGGCATATTATCTGCCATCTTTGGTATCGGTGGTGGCAGTCTGACCGTGCCTTACTTGAGCCAAAATGGCGTACCAATGAAACAAGCCGTCGGCACATCAGCCGCCTGCGGTCTGCCGATTGCCATCGCAGGTGCGTTGGGTTTTATTTGGTTTGGTCATCAAGGTGGCAGCGTCGATCAGGTCGATGGCTTGATCGGCTTTGTGCATATCGGCGCATTCATCACCATCAGTGTTTTAAGCTTCGTGATGGCAAAAGTCGGTGCAAGCCTAGCCCATGCCCTGCCTGCACAGACACTCAAGCGTGCCTTTGGTGTACTACTGATGATCGTCGGCGTACAGCTGATGGTGAGCGGATATTTTTAAACAATCTCCCATACATCAGCTTGACTCTGAGGCATTCAAATAAAATGCTTGGCTGCCTATGCCAAGCTTTTTTTGATGGGTGAGCAAAGCCCTGCTAATGCACTGATTGTCATAAGCTAAAAAAATCATCCCAAAAGAGCAATCTTTTGGGATGATTTATCAAGATGGTGGCGAGAGGCAGGATCGAACTGCCGACACACGGATTTTCAATCCGTTGCTCTACCAACTGAGCTATCACGCCGAAGTGGTGCATATTAAACCAAAATCCACGGGCAATGTCAAGAAAAATCTGACTAAGATTGCAAATAGTCAGTAAACTGTGAAAATGTTGCACAGTTGTACACAGGCATTTACACAATCTTTATCAAAGCACACACAAGTTACAATTTATCAGTATTTTTTATAAAAGTGCCTGCCTATAATAGCAACCAAGAAGACAGTTTGTAATACCAGTTATTAAAAACTGATATTTATCAACACCAAGCCGACGGTTGTTTTTAAATAGATACTTGAAATGGTCGGTTATTTATAAGGAGAATTACTATGTTTCGTTGGGCTATTATTTTTGCAATCATCGCTGTGATCGCCAGTTTCTTAGGTTTTGGTAACATCGCTGGCTTGACCAAAGAATTTGCATACATCTTCTTGATCATCGCTGTGATTTTGTTCATCGTTGGCTTTATTGGCGGTCGTCGCCGTTAATCACCCTGTGGTGAATAGATCGTATAGATCAGCAACGACAAATCCCATCAAATTTGATGGGATTTTTTGATGGAATTTTTATGATAATAAAAACAGCCAGCACTGCACGGCTGACTGCTTTATCCTCTGATCACTTGGCAGCATCAAACATCAATCGCGCCGCCTCTAGTACATACGCTTCATTCTCAGGCAGCTTAGGACGCTCATTTTCTTTCATTGCACTGCGCTCTTCTGCCAGCGCTTCAAGATTGGCCTGATAGGTTGACCAGCTGGTAAATGGCGCCTCGCCCACCGCTTGACGACGCGCATTTTCGGCAGCCAAGGTGCGATTTTCGATCATTTGCATCTTGGCACGGCGTTTCTCCAAATGAATTTCTGTCGGTTTTTTGTCATCATCGAGTGCGCGGATGGCATTCAATTCAGACAAATACACGAACTGCGGATCGCTGGCTTGGCGCGCTTTGGATTGTGCATTTAAAGACTCGATCAGTGCCGGTGAATATTTGCCCTCGGCCTGATAATTGGTGGATTTGATGGTGTCCCACGGCAGCGGATTTTTATATTCGCGTTCGCCAAACTCGATGCCCTCATAAATATTCACCAACTCCACATCTGGCACGACGCCCTTATTTTGGGTACTGCCACCATTGACGCGGTAGAATTTGCGCTGGGTCAGCGTCACCGAACCCAATGCCACATCATCGCGCTGCACCTGCGCTGAACCTTTGCCCGTCGTAGTGCTACCTACCACAAGACCCAAGCCATAATCTTGGATGGCAGCAGCAAAGATCTCACTGGCCGATGCTGAGCCTAAGTTGATCAGCACTGACATCTCACCATCGTACAGTTGGCGACCGCCATCATTGTCGGCATAGACTTGCACATTGCCGCGATTGTCACGAATTTGCACCAACGGCCCTTGTTTGATGAACATGCCAAGCATCTTGGCAACTTCATCAAGCGAGCCACCTGGATTGTTGCGCAAATCCACCACCAGACCATCAATGCCTTCGGCCGTCAGTGCTTTTAGCGCTTTTTCGGTGTCGTTGCTGACGCTGCGATATTGATCGGCATTCAACCCCTCACGGCGCGCCTTAAAATTCAAATAAAAGCTTGGGATCTCAATGACGCCGACGCGCTTGACGCCTCCTTCATACGGCATTTCGATGATGCGATGCTGCACGCCAGATTCTTCTTGTTGAATGACATCGCGCACCAAAGTCACCGTACGCGCCTGCGAGTCTGGTGTATTTGGCTGCTTAACTTTGATGGTCACTTCTGTGCCGCGCGCACCACGGATCAAAGCAACGATCTCACGAGTGTTATAGCCGATGGTATCCACCATCTGGCCATCGGCCTGAGCCACACCGATGATCAGATCATTGGCCAGCACTTGTCCAGACTTGGCAGCAGGGCCGCCATCGACGAGGCTGACGATGCGAATATAATCGGGGTTTTTGCGGTCAGGGCGGATTGATACGCCAATGCCCTCAAGCTGCAAACTGGTCTGAATCTGCATGTCCTGTGCTTGAACAGGCGCATAATAATTGCTATGCGGATCATAAGCTGTGGTCGCAGCATCCAACACCGCCTCCATGATTTCGTCATTTTTTAGGCGAGTCAGCTGCTCTTCTTGGCGCTTGATGCGATTTAATAAAATCTGCGTCGGTGTACGCGCTTCAGCCTTTACCAAGTCCTGCCCACGAGCCAGCTCAGGATTATCCAGATAAGCTTGATCCTTGGCCTTATCATCTTCTTGATTGAGCGTGATGGTAATCAAAGACAGCGCTGTTTGGTTTTTCCAGTATGCTTGCTGCTCTTCGATGGAGCCAAAGCGCGGCGCATCTTCGCGATCCAAAACGATGCTTTGGTCGGTGTGCAGATCGACATCACCAGACAGATATTGCTTGGCAAATTCAAAATACGCCATCGAACGCGTACGATAACGCTCAAAAATCTCAATGCCTGGCGTCAAATCACCACGCAGCAGACGCGCGGCATAAGTTTTGGCATATTTTTGGGTAAACTCATCAACATCCGACTGCAAAAACAGCGTGCGATTCGGGTCAAGTTTATCAAAATACATCGCCAAAATCTTCTCGCCCATCTGCGCATCCAGACGCTGATCATTATAATGCGCACGATCTAATAAAATGGCAACCTGTCGAGCAGTCACACGCTGCTCAGGCGTTTGGGTGAATGCCGCGCGGTCTGCCGCTTGAGCAAAGGATGCCAGACTGCTTGAAAAAATCACGCCTGCCACCGCCATGGCAACGCCTGATAAGAGATATTGTTGTTTTGACATATCAAGATCCTGATATCGATAAGAAAAGTCAGGTCAGCATACGACCGACCAAAATATTTGCTATCTTAGCACAAAAATCACAAAGTTTTTTTACCAAAATACTGGTTTTTGTGCATCTGCCTTAAGCAATCGTTACAAAACTGCCGATTTTGTGCGAAAAACTCAAATCAGTCTCAACAACCACCCCCATTTCATGGCATAATATGCCAACCAATGGTTGCGCCCGATGAAATTTAATGATATTTATCAGTGCATCAGTACTGTCATCGAGCAAAAAATTATACAAACCCATCATGTAAGGCAAAATATTATGGCAAATGCAATGGTCATGGCAGATGTCGCTGGTCACACACTCGATGACAGCGATGTGGCTTTATTAAAAAGCCCTGAGATTGGCGGCATGATCTTGTTTGCGCGCAATGTTGATACACCCGAACAAGTGCGCGCTCTGACCGACAACATGCGCAGCATCAACCCAAACATCCTCATCGCAGTGGATCAAGAAGGCGGCCGTGTCGCCAGATTTCGCAAGGGTTTCTCACCACTGCCTGCGATGGGCAAGCTTGGCAAATTGTACGACGAAGATCCACAAACAGCCTTGGCACGCGCTTATGACTGTGGCTATTTGATGGCCTGTGAGGTGCTGGCGGTTGGCGTGGATTTCAGCTTTGCACCAGTGCTGGACATTGATGGTGTCAGCTTGGTGATTGGTGATCGCGCTTTTCATGCCGATCCAGAAGCCATCATTGCATTATCACGACAATTCATGGCAGGCATGAAAGCAGCGGGTATGGCGACCACTGGCAAGCATTTCCCAGGTCACGGCTCCATCGCACCTGATTCGCATGTGGCTGATGCCGTCGATGATCGCAGCTTTGATGAGATTTTTGATCATGACACCCAGACTTTCGTACAGACGCTCGATCAGCTTGATGCACTGATGCCAGCGCATGTGATTTTCAGTCAAGTGGATGATAAGCCAGCTGGATTTTCTAAAGTCTGGCTTGGACAGATCATCCGCGATCAGCTGGGTTTTGACGGCCTATTATTCTCTGATGATCTGTCTATGAAAGCAGCACATGTCGCAGGTGATGTTGATGCGCGCGTGGTGGCTGCCATCGAAGCTGGTTGCGATATGGCACTGGTGTGTAATGACCGACAAGGCGCGCTGATGGCCATTGAGGCTGTCAAGCCACTGCCTGAGCAGCCACAGCATCGCTTTGATCGCATGAAAGGCAACATTCCTGCTTGGCAAGGCAGCTTATATGACACCTGTTTGCAGTTTGATGGCTGGCAGGCAGCGCGAGCGCGAGTACAGGCAACATTCTTCGATACTGCCGACACCGTCGATGGCATTGATCCCACCAATTACACCACTTAAATGCAACAGCAGCCCACACTTGACACTGGGTTGACGCTTGGCCGGTGCTAAGTGTGGGCAGATCAATGATCAGCGCATCGTCACAAACTCTTCTGACCCCGTCGGGTGAATGGCGACAGTGTCATCAAAATTGGCTTTGGTGGCGCCCATTTTCATCGCCACAGCGAAGCCTTGGATCATCTCATCAACCCCAAAGCCGATGCCGTGTAGTCCGATCACCTTTTCTTCTTCACCCAGACACACAAGCTTCATACGGCAAGGTTCACGGTGACTGGTCACTGCGCTGTACATCGGTGTAAAATTACTGGTGTATACTTTGATGGCATCTTTACCATGCGCTTCGATGGCGGCCTCTTCGGACAATCCCACCGTGCCTATCGGTGGATGGCTAAAAATCACTGTCGGCACCAGTGAATAATCCAAATGCTCACCAGGCTTATTATTAAACAGTCGCTCTGAGAGTCTGCGACCTGCTGCCACCGCCACAGGGGTCAGCTCCACGCCATTTTCGATGATGTCGCCGACCGCATAGATGCCATCGATGTTGGTGTTTTGAAATTTATCAACGATGATTTGTCCCTTGTCATTACGCTTGACACCGACCGCCTCAAGATTAAGATCATCGGTGGCAGGTGTACGCCCCACTGCCCAGATCAGACAGTCCACCTGTTCGGTGCGACCATCTTCAAGTGTGATGGTCAGTGACTCATCGTCATTTTTGGTAATTTTCTGTGGTTTAGCTTCTTGATGCAAAGTGATGCCATCGGTTTTCATTACTTGCATTAACACATCAACAATGCTCTGATCAAACTTGCGCAGCGGGCGATCGCCTCGCACGAACAGATGCGTCTGCACACCCAAGCTGTTTAATACACCTGCCAATTCCACACCGATATAGCCTGCACCCACGACAGCCACACGCTCAGGCAACTCACTTAGCTCAAAAAAACCATCGGAGTCGATGCCATATTCGGCACCTTCAATCTCAGGGATGCTGGGCTTGCCGCCTGTAGCGATGACGATGTGATCAGCAGAAATTTGCTCTGTGTTACCCTCTGCATCCATCACCTCAACGGTGTTTTTATCAATAAAACGTGCAAACCCTGTGATCAAATCCACATTATTTTTGGCAAAAACATTTTGATAAGACTGATGCACACGCGAAATATATGCCTGGCGTGCTTGGATCAATTTGCCAAAATCCAAACCATCCACCTGTAATTCAAAGCCATAATCTGGTGCATATTTATGCATCGCATCGGCGATCTGTGCGGCATTCCACATGATTTTTTTGGGGACGCAGCCGACATTGACGCAGGTGCCACCAACATGGCGCGCCTCGATGATGGCGCATGTTTTACCATAGCTGGCAGCGCGATTGATCGATGCGATGCCACCACTGCCGCCGCCGATGGAAATATAGTCGTAGTGTTTCATTTTCATATCCTCATGATGCTGTTTTGTCCATTGTATCACAAACTTGGCACAAAAAAAGAAAGCCGCTTAACGAAAAGCGGCTTTGGGTTTGGCAAGTCGTCATCAGAACAAGACACGCACACGAATGGTCTCAGGTACGGCACGCAGACGAGCCATCGCCTTATCTGAATCATTGTCATCAACATCCATGACCAGATAGCCGACATCGCCCTTGGTCATCAATGACTGAGCGGCAATATTGATGCCTGCATCAGCAAACGATGCGTTGATTTGTGATAGTACGCCAGGGACATTGCGATGGATGTGCAATAGGCGGTGCGTACCTTCGGTGAATGGGATAGAGACATTCGGGAAATTCACCGCACTTGTCGTATCGCCTTGATCAGAATAACGAACGAATTTCTCACCCACTTCAAGACCGATGTTCGCCTGCGCTTCTTGGGTTGAGCCGCCCACGTGTGGAGTCAAGATGACATTGTCAAAGGCACGCAGTGGTGACTCAAACACTTCGTCTGCTGATTTTGGCTCTTTTGGGAATACATCGATGGCAGCACCCAAGATTTTTTTGCTTTCAAGTGCCGCAGCTAAGGCATCGATGTCCACACAGCCACCACGAGCGGCATTGATAAAGAATGCACCATCTTTCATCTGTGCAAATTCTTTGGCAGTCATCATATTGCGAGTGCTTGGCAAATCAGGCACGTGCAAGGTCACGACATCCGCTTTGGCAAGTAGCTCTTCTAGGCTGCCGACTTGTACCGCATTGCCCAGTGGCAACTTTGTCACAGCATCATGATAGATGACTTTCATACCAAGGCTTTCGGCAAGTACTGACAGCTGCGAGCCGATAGAGCCATAACCAACAATACCCATCACTTTGCCACGCACTTCATAGCTGTCTTTGGCTGATTTATTCCAGCCACCACGATGGACGACGGCATTTTTTTCAGGAACGCCACGCATCAGCATGATGGTCTCAGCAAGCACAAGCTCTGCCACAGAACGCGTGTTTGAATACGGTGCGTTAAATACAGGAATACCCAGCTCTAGCGCTGCTTCTAGATCAACTTGGTTTGTACCAATGCAAAAGCAACCGATGGCGATCAATTTTTCGGCGCTTTCTAGCACTTTGCGAGTCAGCTGAGTGCGTGAACGGATACCAATAAAGTGTGCATCTTTGATTTTCTCAATCAGCTCTGCTTCATCTAGGGCTGATTTGATGTATTCGATATTGGTATAACCAGCATCGTTCAATACCTTTAGGGCGTTATCATGGACGCCTTCTAACAACAAAAAGCGAATCTTGTCTTTGTGAAGAGATAAGGTCATGGTGAAATCCTTGGACAAAGGGATAAATAAGCTACTGTTATACACTTATTAGCATAAATTTGCAATATTTGACAGCCAATTAGTTTATAAAATCTTGGAATAACCAGCCAAACTTGCGATAAATTCACAGCATAAAAAACACAAAAGCCCATCAATCATGACAGGCTTTTGGTGTTACACAACCATTATTCTTGGCTGCCCAATTCATCGGCAAACGCTTTGGCGAAGTTGTCTTCGTTCAGCGTCTCTTCACCAACCACCGGCTCATCACTTGCCACTAGCAGCTCATCGACTTGCGCGATCGATGCGCTGGTGTTTTGTGCCTTGCGTTGGCGTGATTGATGATAAGCTAGGCCAGTACCAGCTGGGATCAAACGACCCACCACAACATTCTCTTTTAGGCCGCTTAGGTCATCGACTTTACCCATCACCGCAGCTGCTGTCAAGACACGCGTGGTCTCTTGGAACGATGCCGCTGAGATGAAACTTTCGGTTGCAAGACTTGCTTTGGTGATACCAAGTAGCTGACGCTCAAACTGTACTGGGAATTTATTGTTCGCAGTCAATTCAGCGTTAAGCGCACGAATCTTCGAGTATTCAGCTTGGTCGCCTTTGAAGTAACTTGAATCGCCGCCGTCGGTGATTTCAACTTTACGCAGCATCTGGCGTACGATGACCTCGATGTGCTTATCGTTGATCTTAACGCCTTGTAAGCGGTAAACTTCTTGGACCTCATTGACAATGTAGTTTGCCAAAGCGGTTTCGCCTTTTAGACGCAAGATATCGTGTGGGTTTTGTGGGCCATCAGACACGACCTCACCACGCTCAACTGTCTCACCCTCGAACACGTTGATTTGACGCCATTTTGGAATCAGCTCTTCATGCACATCGCCATCTTCATTGGTGATGATAAAGCGGTTTTTGCCTTTGGTTTCTTTACCAAAGCTCACCACACCACTCATCTCAGCCATGATCGCATGATCTTTTGGACGACGAGCTTCGAATAGGTCAGCAACGCGTGGCAGACCACCGGTAATATCTTTGGTACCTGAAGTGGCTTGCGGAACACGACCTAGCACCGAACCTGCAGTCACATGCTCACCTTCAGCGACACGGATGATGGTTTCGTTTGGCAAGAAGTACACCACTTCTTTACCTTCATCGGTATCAAGAATGATCGCAGGACGCAAGTCTTTGGCGATGCTTGGACGGTCTTTGCTTGCCAAGATTTCAAACGAGCTCACACCAGTCATTTCATCGACTTTCACGGTCGCAGTCATGCCGTCGGTGATGTCGCTAAAGCGCGCTGTACCAGCAAATTCTGTGATAATCGGATGGGTATGCGGATCCCATTTAGCGATCACTTGACCTGCTTCTACCGCATCACCATCACGCACCAGTACGCTTGAGCCATAAGGCACTTTATAGCGCTCACGCTCACGGCCTTGGGCATCTGCCACACCGATTTCAGCTGAACGAGAAACGATCACCAAATGGCCATCGGCATGCTCTACAGTTTTCATGTTGTGGAAACGCACTGAGCCTGCATTCCCGACCGAGACACTGTTATCGACAGAGGCTGCCGATGCTGCACCACCCACGTGGAAGGTACGCATGGTCAACTGAGTGCCCGGTTCACCGATTGACTGTGCTGCCATAACGCCCACAGATTCACCGATATTCACCAGATGACCACGAGCTAGATCACGGCCATAACACTTAGCACACACACCTTGAGATGCTTCACAGGTGATGACTGAGCGGACATAAACCTCATCGATGGCATTGCTATCTAGCTGCTCAACGACGCGCTCATCGATCAGCGTGCCAGCAGTTACGACCACTTCACCATCAGCATTCACGACATCTTTGGCAGCGACACGACCCAATACGCGGTCACCTAGGCGTTCAACGATTTCGCCACCGTCAATCACTGGTGTCATGCGCTGGCCTGCTTCAGTACCACAATCATCTTGAGTGATCACAAGATCTTGCGCCACATCAACCAAACGACGAGTCAAGTAACCTGAGTTCGCAGTTTTCAAGGCAGTATCGGCAAGACCTTTACGCGCACCGTGGGTAGAAATAAAGTACTGCAAAACGGTCAAGCCTTCACGGAAGTTCGCCTTAATTGGCGTCTCGATGATCGAGCCGTCTGGTTTTGCCATCAGACCACGCATACCTGCAAGCTGACGAATCTGTGTCGCGCTACCACGAGCACCAGAGTCTGCCATCATGTAGATTGAGTTGAATGATTTTTGGCTTTGGGTTTCGCCCTCTCGGTTCACGACTTCATCGGTTGACAAGTTTTCCATCATCGCATTAGCGATCTTATCCGATGTACGCGCCCAAATATCAACAACTTTGTTGTATCGCTCACCAGCGGTCACAAAGCCTTGCTCAAACTGATGTTCAATGTCGCGCACTTCTGCATCTGCTGCATCGACGATTTCTTTTTTGGTCGGTGGAATGACCATGTCTTCCATACCGATCGAGATGCCCGATAGCGTCGCCTGTGCAAAGCCCAGATACATTAATTGGTCGGCAAACATGACTGATTCTTTTACGCCAAGCTTACGGTAGCAAGAGTTTAGCAATTTTGAGATGTTTTTCTTGGTCATCTCAGTATTGCATTCGCTAAATGCCATCCCTTCAGGCATGATGTTCCAAATCAAAAGGCGGCCAGCGACAGTATCTTGAACAGTCGTACGGCTGGTTTTTTCGCCAGTTTTTTCGTCCAGTACAGTCTCAGCCACGCGCACTTTGATTGTGGCATTGACTGACAAATCGTCAGAGCCGATCGCGCGCAATACTTCGTTCACGGTGCTAAACACCATGC
The DNA here is from genome assembly GCF_002894025.1 of Moraxella sp. RCAD0137. NCBI lineage: Bacteria > Pseudomonadati > Pseudomonadota > Gammaproteobacteria > Moraxellales > Moraxellaceae > Moraxella > Moraxella sp. RCAD0137. The sequence goes on along the minus strand of NZ_LTCC01000012.1, from coordinate 19,563 downwards.
CTTCACCTTTGGCATTAACACTAGCACGACTGATGTAATATAGACCCAAAACAACATCTTGCGATGGTACGATGATCGGCTCGCCGTTTGCAGGTGATAGAATGTTGTTGGTTGACATCATCAGCGCGCGAGCTTCTAGCTGTGCTTCTAGCGTCAATGGCACATGCACCGCCATTTGGTCACCGTCGAAGTCGGCGTTAAATGCCGCACAGACCAGTGGATGCAGCTGAATCGCTTTACCTTCAATCAATACTGGCTCAAACGCTTGCAGACCCAAACGGTGCAGTGTTGGCGCACGGTTTAGTAGTACCGGATGCTCGCGGATGACCATGGCAAGCATATCCCACACCGCAGGCTCTTCACGCTCTACCATCTTCTTGGCAGCTTTGATGGTGCTTGCGATGTTGTTTTGGAGCAATTTGGCATAAGTAAATGGCTTGAATAGCTCAAGTGCCATTTTCTTTGGCAGACCACATTGATGTAGGCGTAGTGTCGGACCTACAACGATGACCGAACGGCCAGAGTAGTCAACACGCTTACCCAATAGGTTTTGACGGAAACGACCTTGCTTACCTTTGATCATATCTGCCAAAGATTTCAGCGGGCGCTTGTTGCTACCTGTGATCGCACGACCACGACGGCCATTATCCAGCAGTGCATCGACTGCTTCTTGTAGCATACGCTTTTCGTTGCGCACGATGATATCTGGTGCGTTCAGTTCAAGCAGGCGCTTCAAGCGGTTGTTACGGTTGATCACACGGCGATACAAATCGTTCAAATCAGATGTCGCAAAACGACCACCTTCAAGCGGTACAAGCGGACGCAAATCTGGTGGCAATACTGGCAATACTGTCATTACCATCCACTCAGGCTTGTTATTTGAATCGCGGAATGCCTCAAGCAGCTGCAGGCGCTTTGACATTTTTTTCAGCTTGGTTTCAGAGCCAGTCTGTGGAATCGCTTGGCGAAGCTCATCGATCTCACCATCGACATCGATGTCTTTTAGCAAGTCTTGAACCGCCTCAGCACCCATCTTGGCCACAAACTCATCGCCATATTGCTCAAGCGCAGTAAAATACTCTTCATCGTCAAGCAGTTGATATTTTTCAAGGCTGGTCATGCCAGGATCGGTGACGATATAGCTTTCAAAATACAGCACACGCTCAATATCACGCAAGGTGATGTCAAGCAACAGACCGATGCGGCTTGGTAGAGATTTTAAGAACCAAATATGCGCAACTGGGCTTGCCAACTCGATGTGACCCATGCGTTCGCGGCGAACTTTGGCCGCAGTGACCTCTACGCCACATTTTTCGCAGATGATGCCCTGGAATTTACGGCGCTTATATTTACCACACAAGCACTCAAAGTCCTTGACTGGGCCAAAGATTTTGGCACAAAACAGGCCATCGCGTTCAGGCTTAAAGGTACGGTAGTTAATCGTTTCTGGCTTTTTCACTTCGCCATGTGACCAAGACTTAATCGCTTCAGGTGAGGCAAGTGAGATTTGAATGCTATCAAACTCTTTGACACCACTGTCAGCAGGGCCTTTCATGATATCTAATAAATCTTTCAAAAGGTTTCTCCGTTGTATTCGTCGTAATTCTGACGCCTAGCCACCGCGCTCGATGGCTAGACAAATTTCGGTCTTGGCTGACTTATTTCTTTTCTTTTAAGTCAATGTTAATACCCAGCGAGCGAATCTCTTTGGTCAAGACATTGAATGACTCAGGCATACCTGGATTCATGTATTGCTCACCATCAACGATGTTCTTATACATGCGAGTACGGCCTTCGACATCGTCCGACTTGACTGTCAGCATCTCTTGTAGCGTATAAGTTGCGCCGTATGCTTCTAGTGCCCAGACTTCCATCTCACCGAAACGCTGACCACCAAACTGTGCTTTACCGCCAAGTGGCTGCTGAGTGACGAGCGAGTACGAACCAGTCGAACGCGCGTGCATCTTGTCATCAACCAAGTGGTTTAGCTTCAGCATATACATATAGCCGACAGTCACAGGACGGTCAAATTTCTTACCAGTACGACCATCATAAAGCGTTTGCTGACCTGTGGTCGATAGACCTGCTAGGCTTAGCAGCTCTTTGATTTGGGTTTCTTTGGCACCATCAAAGACCGCGGTACCCATTGGTACGCCATCTTTTAGGTTTTGGCACAGTGCCAATAGATCTTCATCTGACAAGCTGTCTAGGTCAACTTGCTCACCGCCAACTTTGTTATAGATCTTATCCAAGAAATCACGCAGCTCAGCGATACTTGCTTGGGCGCGCAGCATGCCATTGATCTTATCACCTAGGCCTTTTGCCGCCATGCCCAGATGCGTCTCAAGCACCTGACCGATGTTCATACGCGATGGTACGCCCAGTGGGTTTAGCACGATGTCAACTGGGTTACCGTTTTCGTCATACGGCATATCTTCTACAGGCATGATGCGCGAGACCACACCCTTGTTACCATGACGACCAGCCATCTTATCACCAGGCTGAATGCGACGCTTGACCGCCAAATATACCTTAACGATTTTTTGGACACCATGTGCCAAATCATCACCTTGGGTCAATTTGCGTTTTTTCTCAGCAAATTTGTTGTCGATGTCTTTTTGCTTATCGCTTAGGAATTCAGCAATTTGACCCAGACGCTCTGATACTTCTTCTTCAGCCGGTTGGATGTCCAGCAAGGTTTCAAGTGGTAGGTTCTCGATATCAGCAACTGCCAATACAGTACCTGCCTTAAAGCCTGCACCACCTGAGACTTTTTTGCCATCAAGTAGGCTTAGGATACGACCTTTTGCCGCTGCTTCAAAAATCACCAACTCTTCTTTTAAGTCTTTGCGATAATCATCCAGCATCGCTTTTTCAATAGACTTAGCTCGGCTGTCTTTTTCTAGACCATCACGGGTGAAGACCTGTACATCGATGACGGTACCCTTGGTTGATGATGGTACACGCAGTGAGGTATCTTTGACATCTGCTGCTTTTTCACCGAAGATGGCACGAAGTAGCTTTTCTTCTGGTGTCAATTGGCTTTCACCTTTTGGTGTGACTTTACCCACCAAGATATCGCCTGCATCGACTTCTGCGCCGATATACACGATGCCAGCTTCGTCTAGATTTGACAGCGCTGCTTCACCGACATTTGGAATATCACCAGTGATTTCTTCAGGGCCAAGCTTGGTATCACGAGCCACACAGGTTAGCTCTTGGATGTGGATGGTGGTGAAACGATCTTCTTGTACCACACGCTCAGATAGCAAGATGGAGTCTTCGAAGTTATAACCGTTCCATGGCATAAATGCCACACGCATATTCTGACCCAAAGCCAATTCACCAAGGTCTGTCGATGGGCCATCAGCAAGGATGTCGCCACGAGCGATTTCGTCGCCTTCATTGACGATGACGCGCTGGTTGATACAGGTGTTTTGGTTTGAGCGGGTGTATTTGATCAAGTTATAGATATCAATACCTGCTTCACCTGCGGTCATCTCACTTTCATTGACACGCACGATGATACGGCTGGCATCAACTTCTTCGATCACACCACCGCGTTTAGCGACCACACACACGCCTGAGTCACGAGCAACATGGCGCTCCATACCAGTACCCACCAAAGGCTTATCTGAACGCAATGTTGGTACCGCTTGGCGTTGCATGTTCGAACCCATCAAGGCACGGTTCGCATCGTCATGCTCAAGGAATGGGATAAGACCCGCTGCCACTGACACCACCTGACGAGGTGATACATCCATGTGCGTGACTTTATCCGCACTCATGCGCACAAATTCGCCATCATGGCGTACGCTGACCATCTCTTCGGTCAGTTCACCATTTTCATTCATCGGTGAGTCAGCCTGTGCGATCACCATGCCCACCTCTTCGATGGCCGAGACATATTCAATCTCATCGGTCACGCGACCATCGACGACGCGGCGATATGGCGTCTCAAGAAAACCAAAGTTATTGGTCTTAGCAAAAGTAGCTAATGAGTTCATCAAACCAATGTTTGGACCTTCAGGGGTCTCAATCGGACACACACGGCCATAATGCGTGGTGTGTACGTCGCGCACCTCGAAGCCTGCGCGTTCACGCGTCAGACCACCAGGGCCAAGCGCTGAAACACGGCGTTTATGGGTGATCTCAGACAATGGGTTGTTTTGATCCATAAACTGAGACAGCTGGCTTGAACCAAAAAATTCTTTGATTGATGCGGCAACTGGTTTTGAGTTAATCAAATCTTGTGGTGATAGATTGTCAGAATCTGCTGTGGTTAGACGCTCTTTGACTGCGCGTTCTACACGAGCCAAACCAATGCGGAATTGGTTCTCGGTCATCTCGCCCACTGAGCGGATACGACGGTTGCCCAAGTGGTCGATGTCATCAACCTCACCACGACCGTTACGGATCTCGATCAGCTCTTTTAGTACATCGATGATGTCTTGGTTAGACAAAACACCCTGCTCACGCTGTACATCGATATCATCTGTCTCAACAAATTCACGACCAAGACGACGGTTGAATTTCATGCGACCAACATTTGACAGATCATAACGCTCTTGGCTAAAGAACATCGACTCAAACAGTTTTTCAGCAGTTTCAAGTGTTGGTGGCTCACCTGGGCGCATCACTTTATAGATCTCGATCAATGCTTCTTCGCGAGTCAAGACGGTATCTGCGCGCAATGTATCGGCGATGAATGCCCCATGATCGATGTCATTGGTGAACAAAATTTTAAATGATTGTACATTTTTCTCGGCAAGCTTCACCAAAGTCTCATGGTCAATCAAAGTATTGGCGCGTACGACAACTTCATCATTAACAATGACATCTTCGCCGATGATGCGCTCATACAAGTACTCATCAGGTACAGCAAGCTTGGTCATGCCAGACTCGATGATTTGCTTGACACGGCGAGCATTAATACGCTGGCCTTGCTCCACGATCACCTTACCCTCTGGGCTTATGATATCAAACTGCGCCATCTCACCTTTTAGGCGATCAGCGATCAATTCAATCTCAAATGACTCTGCGCCTTTAAACACTTCAACTTTTTCAAAGAAAGTATCCAAAATCTGAGCAGTATCCATGCCAATGGCGCGCAGAATGATGGTCGCCAATAGCTTGCGACGGCGGTCAATACGCGCATACACCAAATCCTTGGCATCAAATTCAAAATCAAGCCATGAGCCACGGTAAGGAATAATACGAGCGTTATACAGCACTTTACCGCTAGAGTGTGATTTGCCCTTGTCATGGTCAAAGAACACGCCTGGTGAGCGATGTAGCTGTGATACGATGACACGCTCAGTACCATTAATAATAAAAGTACCGTTATCAGTCATCAAAGGAATCTCGCCCATATAGACGCTTTGTTCGCGAACATCTTTAATGGCGGTTTTGTTTTCTTTGTCTTTGATCACCAGGCGAATTTTAACGCGCAGTGGTGCTGCAAAAGTCGAACCGCGCATGATGCATTCGCGCTCGTCAAACTCAGGCTCACCCAGATAATACTCAACAAACTGCAGCTGTGCATTACCAGAATGGCTTTCGATCGGGAAAATCGATGAAAAGGCCGCTTGTAAACCGATATTGGCACGCGCTTTAGGTTTTTTGTGCTCTTGAAGAAATTGCTCATAAGAATCCACTTGGATCGCGAGCAAATACGGCACATCCATGACATCTGGAAGCTTTGAAAAACTTTTGCGAATACGTTTCTTTTCGGTATAAGAATATGCCATTAAGATTCCTTAGATTAACTAACATTGTGTCAGCCGAGGACAGACACTACCAAACAAATTGTTCATCACAATGAACAAATCGAACTTTTTTTGCCGATCGCCTTGATCATTCAATCTTATCAATGTCATCACATCAAGCGTCAGCATGACTTACATCACCCAACCAAAGCCCATAAATTAGCAGCTGGAATCTGTAAAATCTTTAAATTGATCATTTTTTATCAAGCAAAATTGAGAAATTTGCTCTACATGCACCCATTTTTGAACTTTTTGAAAGAAAAACACACCGTCATTGAACAACAGACACAACAAAGCGCCAAATACTGGTGGGTATTCAGCACAGATAAATCATTGATTCTTGAGTCGTTCAGCTTGCATGGGTGCGTTTGTCCTTTTGGGATGTGTACGCCTTTCCGCTGTAAGAAGGTTACACAAAAGGTCAAATACTAAATTATAATAAAAAAAAGCCAATAATGCAATACATTATTGGCTTTTTGGCTAAATAATTTTGATCTTTTTGACTAAGCTGCCAAAGTAAGATCCATCAAATTATTTAAGTTCAACGCTCGCGCCAGCTTCTTCAAGCTTCTTCTTAAGCTCTTCAGCTTCAGCTTTAGATGCGCCTTCTTTAACAGTTTGTGGAGCGCCTTCTACTAGGTCTTTAGCTTCTTTCAAGCCAAGGCCGGTAACTTCGCGCACAACTTTAATTACTGCTACTTTCTTGTCGCCGCCGCTGGTTAGAACAACATTGAAGTCGTCTTTTTCTTCAGCTGCACCGCCAGCGTCGCCGCCAGCTGCTGGAGCTGCTGCTAGAGCTGCTGCAGATACGCCGAATTTTTCTTCCATCGCAGAGATAAGCTCAACGATTTCCATTACTGATTTTTCCGCGATTGCGTCTAGGATTTGTTCGTTAGTTAGTGACATAGCAATTATTCCTAAATAAAGGTATGAGAGTAAATAAATTTATAATAAAACGGTAAATTAAGCCGCTTCTGATTCCATCTTGTCGCGAAGTGCAGCAAGTGTGCGAGCAAGTTTGCCAGCTGCTGCTTCTTTCATAGTACCCATTAGGCGAGCGATAGCTTCGTCGTAAGTAGGTAGGGTTGCTAGGCGATCGATAGATTTTGCGTCGATAAATTCACCTTCAAAAGCTGCGCCTTTGATTTCGAACTTGTCATTGCCCTTGGCAAATTCTTTGAACAAGCGTGCAGCTGCACCTGGATGTTCATTAGAAAATGCGATCAAAGTAGGGCCAACGAATACATCGTTCATGCACTCGAATGAAGTGTCAGCTAGGGCACGACGCAACAAAGTGTTACGCACGATACGCATATCGACACCTGCTTCGCGAGCAGCTTTACGAAGTTCGGTCATCTTTGCTACTGTAACGCCGCGTGAATCGGCAACTACAGCAGAGAGCGCACCTTTGGCAGCTTCATTTACTTCAGCAACAATTGCTTGTTTGTCTTGAAGATTTAGTGCCATGGGTTGTCTCCAATATATTGTCCAATAAAATTGAACAATAAGCTAATTTCACAAAGCATTTAACCTTAGTCAAATCTTTGCACCATTACGGGAGAATCGTCTCACCGTCTGCGTAGGCAGGTTTCCCAATTAGACTCATAAGAGCACCTACGGTCTTAGACAGCACAACCCGTTGTGCTGAGCTAATTTGAAAATTCTTTTGATCATCATAAGGCAAAGCTAAGCTTTTCGGGTGGCCTTATGATGAAAAATTCGCACTATTATAAGTAAATCTGACAAAAAATCAAGTTAAATGTTGTATCTAACCGATTTATAGTCGATTACTTGTTCACGCGATGTGGAACTGGATCGATTGCGATGCCAGGGCCCATGGTGCTAGATAGTGTGATCTTCTTGATATAGATACCTTTAGAAGTCGCAGGCTTAGCACGCTTAAGGTCATTTAGTAGTGCAGTTGCGTTTTGTTCGATCTGTTCAGCGGTAAAGCCAACTTGACCGATTGATGCATGGATGATACCAGCTTTATCAACACGGTATTGAGCCTGACCAGCTTTGGTGTTCTTAACAGCAGTCGCAACATCAGCGGTTACTGTGCCAACTTTTGGGTTTGGCATCAGGCCGCGTGGACCAAGGATGGTACCCAATTGACCAACAACACGCATGGCATCTGGAGATGCGATAACCACATCGAAGTCCATGTTGCCAGCTTTGATGCTGTCTGCTAGGTCTTCAAAACCGACAACATCCGCACCTGCTTCTTTTGCAGCATCAGCAGCAGCGCCTTGAGCAAATACAGCAACACGCTTAGTTTTGCCAGTACCTGCTGGTAGGTTGGTTGCACCACGGACCACTTGGTCAGATTTACGCGGGTCAACACCAAGGTTGATTGCGATGTCGATTGACTCTTTGAATTTAGCTGCTGGCAGATCGTTTAGGATCGCTACCGCTTCTTCGATGGTGTATAGCTTGTTGCTATCGACACGATCTTTGATCAGCTGTTGACGCTTAGTTAGCTTTGCCATGTTACACACCCTCCACAGTGATACCCATTGAGCGAGCAGTACCAGCGATGGTACGAACAGCCGCATCAAGGTCAGCAGCGGTTAGATCTGCTTCTTTGGTTTTAACGATTTCTTCTAGCTGCGCACGAGTGACAGTACCAACTTTGGCGCTGTGTGGTGTGCTTGAACCTTTGGCAATGCCTGCTGCTTTACGCAGTAGTACCGCTGCTGGTGGCGATTTCATCACAAAAGTGAATGACTTATCGTTAAATACAGTGATCACAACTGGAATTGGCAGACCTGGTTCGATGTTTGCAGATGCTGCATTGAACTCTTTACAGAATGCCATGATGTTAACACCTTTTTGACCCAATGCTGGACCAATCGGTGGTGAAGGGTTTGCCTTACCGGCAGGCACTTGTAGCTTGATGTAGCCATCAATCTTCTTAGCCATGAGAATCTCTCCGATGGTGGGTACAAACGCTTATTAAGCTCCCCGTGAATAACAAGCTCTAGACACATGCCCAGAGCCGAAACTGCGTATTATACGCGAATTAATTGATCTTTTCAACCTTGGTGAATTCAAGCTCAACTTCGGTTGGGCGGTTGAACACACTGACGGTTAGATGCAGCTTTGATTTGTCATAATCGACCTTTTTCACCAAGCCTTTAAAATCAGTGAATGGGCCATCAATGACCAAAACTTCCTCACCTGGTTCAAACATGGTTTTAGGGCGCGGTGCATCGCCAGTTTTGTTGATGCGATTTAAGATACGATCAGCTTCTGCCTTGGTAATAGGCGCTGGATTTTCTGGCGTACCGCCAATAAAGCCTGTGATATTAGGGCATGAGCGTACAATATGCCAAGTGTCTTCATTCATGTCCATATTGATCAAGACATAGCTAGGGAAGAGTTTTTGTTGCATGGTGCGCTTTTTGCCATCGCGCATTTCGATGACTTCTTCGGTAGGTACCAGTACCTCGCCAAATTTATCAGCAAACTCACTGCGCTTAATACGCTCGATTAAAGAACGCTGAACTTGATTTTCATAACCAGAAAACGCCTGAATGATATACCAACGCATTGATTCACCTTTATGATAAATTGTCTGATCGTTTAAATGACAAAACCAACGATATAATTAAAAAACATATCCAACAACCAAATAATCACACCAAAAATGATGGTGGCCAGTATCACTTGCCAAGTATAGCGCACGGTTTCATCTTTGCTTGGCCAAGTCACGCGACGCAGCTCGATGCCAGCGTCCTTTAGCAAGGTTTTAAATGCTGTGCCTTGATTGGTAAATGCCAAACAAAGAAAACCAAACACCACCAAGCCCACTGTGATGCCAATCTGCACCCAGATATCATTAGCTGGCGCCCAATATCTTGGCAAATACTGAGAAACCAAGGTAGCTGAAATCATCGCCACAATGGCAATCAGCCACAATACCACATCTTTAGCAGAGCGCTTTTTTGCAACTTCTACCACGCTTTCTTTGGAAACTGTGATGGGTTGTTTGTGATCTTTTGAGTCTGCGGTAATTTTAGATTGGGTATCCAAATTGTCTTTATTATCGCTCATGCAGGGACTTGCCTTGGAATGACCAATTTTTATGAAATTAAAAGAATGGTGTGGAAAAGAAGATGGCAGGCGATGAGGGACTCGAACCCCCAACCCTCGAATTTGGAGTCCGATGCTCTACCAATTGAGCCAATCGCCTAGGGTTGTTATGGGTTGCTATTATAGCAAGCTTTTTTGATTTTGCAAGCATTTTTTTTAAAAATCTTCCTGGCTGTCAAAATACAACTCCCAAAACAAAAAGACAAACCCTCTCGGATCTGTCTTTTTGTGTGCAATTGCTACTGATGTCAGTTTGGCAATTGCTTGGGTTGTTTTACTGTTTGACGATTAGTCTTTAACAGTTGCAACAACACCAGCACCTACGGTACGGCCACCTTCACGGATCGCGAAGCGAAGACCTTTGTCCATAGCGATTGGGTGGATTAGCTCAACGCTCATCTCAACGTTATCGCCTGGCATAACCATTTCAGTGCCTTCTTGTAGCGTGATAGCACCAGTTACGTCAGTAGTACGGAAGTAGAACTGTGGACGATAGCCATTTAGGAATGGCGTGTGACGGCCACCTTCTTCTTTTGATAGTACGTATACTTCTGCGTCGAACTTAGTGTGTGGGGTGATTGAACCTGGCTTAGCTAGTACTTGACCGCGTTGAACTTCTTCACGCTTAGTACCACGAAGTAGAACACCACAGTTCTCACCTGCACGACCTTCGTCTAGCAGTTTACGGAACATTTCAACACCAGTACAGGTGGTTTTTTGAGTTGGTTTGATACCAACGATTTCGATCTCTTCACCAACTTTGATGATACCTGACTCAACACGGCCAGTGACAACAGTACCACGACCTGAGATTGAGAATACGTCTTCGATTGGCATTAGGAATGCTTTATCAACAGCACGCTCTGGCTCTGGGATGTAGCTGTCTAGGGTGTCTAGTAGTTCTAGAACTGCTGGCTCACCGTATTGACCTTGGTCACCGTTTAGGCCTAGTAGTGCAGAACCTTTGATGATTGGGGTGTCGTCACCTGGGAAGTCGTAGTCAGATAGAAGTTCACGCACTTCCATTTCTACTAGCTCTAGAAGCTCTTCGTCATCAACTAGGTCACACTTGTTCATGAATACCATGATGTATGGTACGCCAACCTGACGAGATAGTAGGATGTGCTCACGAGTTTGTGGCATTGGGCCGTCAGTTGCAGCAACAACTAGGATCGCGCCGTCCATCTGTGCAGCACCAGTGATCATGTTTTTAACATAGTCAGCGTGGCCTGGGCAGTCAACGTGTGCGTAGTGACGTGCAGCAGTGTCATACTCGATGTGAGAAGTGTTAATGGTAATACCACGTGCTTTTTCTTCTGGAGCAGAGTCAATAGCAGCGTAGTCTTTTGCTTCACCACCGTGGTGCTTAGCAGCAACGGTTGCGATCGCAGCAGTTAGAGTGGTTTTACCATGGTCAACGTGACCGATGGTACCAACGTTTACGTGTGGCTTGTTACGTTCAAACTTGGCCTTTGCCATGATGGTTTCCTCGTATTAAGTGCATGATTAAAATTCAAGCACAGGATGGTTAATGATTTAAGTGCAATACCGCTGTGTTATTAACCAGCAGGTATTGCAGTTTACTCACCAAAAATGATCGATTACTCGTCGTCGTCTTTGGCTGTGAATTTCTTGATGATCTCGTCAGCAACATTCTTCGGAGTTTCTTGATACTTCAAAAATTCCATTGAATAAGTTGCACGACCTTGAGACATAGAACGCATTTGAGTCGCGTAGCCAAACATCTCAGCTAGTGGTACTTCAGCGCGGATAGACTTAGTGCCGCCAGGCAGGTCGTCCATACCTTGAACCATACCACGACGACGGTTCAAGTCGCCCATGATGTCGCCCATGTAGTCTTCAGGAGTTTCTACTTCAACTTTCATGATCGGCTCTAGTAGCGCTGGGCTTGCTTGTACGAAGCCTTTTTTGAACGCCATCGAACCTGCCATCTTAAATGACAATTCGTCAGAGTCAACATCGTGGTATGAACCATCATACAGAGTCGCTTTTACGCCAACAACAGGATAACCTGCGATAACGCCATTTTTCATGCGCTCTTGGATACCTTTATCAACCGCTGCATGGTATTCTTTTGGAACCACACCACCGACGATTTCTTCAGCAAATTCGTATTCAACTTCGCTGGCTGGATCTAGCGGCTCTAGGCGTAGCCATACATGACCAAACTTACCACGACCACCAGTTTGGCGAACAAATTTACCTTCAACTTCAACAGTTTGACGGATCGTTTCACGGTATGCAACCTGAGGCGCACCGATGTTCGCTTCAACATTGAATTCACGCTTCATACGGTCAACGATGATGTCAAGATGCAGCTCACCCATACCTGAGATGATAGTTTGACCTGACTCTTCATCAGTACGAACGCGGAATGATGGGTCTTCTTTTGCTAGACGACCCAAAGCGATCGACATTTTTTCTTGGTCAGCTTTGGTTTTTGGTTCAACAGCTAGTGAGATGACCGGCTCTGGGAATTCCATACGCTCTAGGGTGATGATGTGATCGTTATCACACAGAGTATCACCAGTGGTTACATCTTTCATACCAACTAGGGCAGCGATGTCGCCTGCGCGGATTTCTTCCACTTCTTTTTGTTCGTTTGCGTGCATCTGTACGATACGGCCGATACGCTCACGCTTCATCTTAACAGGGTTGTAAACGCTGTCGCCTTGTTTAACAACACCAGAGTACACACGAACGAATGTTAGGTTACCCACATATTTGTCGTTCATGATTTTGAACGCCAATGCAGAGAACGGTGCCTCGTCAGACGCTTCACGAGAACCTTCAGTCTCATCTTTGTCGTCTAGGATGCCTTTGATCGCCTCAACATCATCAGGTGCTGGTAGGAACTCGATCACAGCGTCAAGCATACGCTGTACGCCTTTGTTCTTGAATGCCGAACCACAAAGCATTGGCTGAATTTCGCTTGCCAAAGTACGGATGCGCAGACCTTCAACGATCTCTTCTTTGGTCAGATCGCCATTTTCAAGGTACTTATCCATCAACTCTTCAGATGCTTCAGCAGCCGCTTCAACCATGTTGGTGCGCCACTCTTCAGCAGTGTCTTGAAGATCAGCAGGGATATCGCCGTACTCAAACTTCATGCCTTGTGATGGCTCATCCCAGATGATTGATTTCATTTCGATCAAATCAACAACACCGGTGAAGCTGTCTTCTGCACCCACTGGAATAACGATAGGCACTGGGTTGCCGCCTAGGCGAGTTTTCATTTGCTCAACCACGCGGAAGAAGTTAGCACCAGTACGGTCCATTTTATTCACGAACGCTAGACGAGGTACTTTATATTTGTTAGCCTGACGCCATACAGTTTCAGACTGTGGCTGCACACCACCAACCGCACAGTAAACCATGCACGCACCGTCAAGTACACGCATAGAACGCTCAACCTCTACAGTGAAGTCAACGTGGCCTGGGGTGTCGATGACATTAATGCGGTGTTCTTTGAACTGATTTCCCATGCCTGACCAAAATGCGGTGGTCGCAGCAGAAGTAATGGTAATACCACGCTCCTGCTCTTGTTCCATCCAGTCCATGGTAGCAGCACCATCGTGTACTTCACCAATTTTGTGTGATACACCTGTGTAGAACAAAATACGCTCAGAGGTAGTAGTCTTACCAGCGTCAATGTGTGCCGAGATACCGATGTTGCGGTAGCGGCTAATAGGAGTTGTACGAGCCATAATTTTTCCTAGAAAAATTCTGTTTAATTTGGTAAATCCGCCAGCCAAACAATGCTCGGTCTGGCAGATTTTTGAGTTTTGTTTGGGAAATTACCCAAAAACAATCGCAGGCTTTTGCTGACAAGCAGCCAAAACCAATTAGAAGCGATAGTGTGAGAACGCTTTGTTCGCGTCCGCCATACGGTGAACATCATCACGCTTCTTGATGGCTGCGCCTTTGCCTTCTGATGCATCATTTAGCTCACCAGCTAGGCGTAGAGCCATTGATTTTTCAGAACGCTTCGCTGCAGCGTCTGCCAACCAACGCATTGCTAGGGCGGTACGACGGGATGGGCGTACTTCCATAGGTACTTGGTAGGTAGCACCACCAACGCGGCGAGCTTTAACTTCGACGGTTGGGCGAACATTTTCTAGCACTTCTTCAAAGAAAGCCACAGGATCTTGGATGTCTTTTTTGGCTGCAACTGCATCTAGTGCGCCATAAACGATCTTTTCTGCGACTGATTTTTTGCCATCAACCATGACATGGTTAATGAATTTAGCGATTGTTTGGCTGCCGAATTTTGGATCTGGTAGGATTTCACGGGCAGCAACGACACGACGTCTTGGCATAATAGTTTCCTTGTTTCTTCAGGATTGTCTGGTATAAAGCTAGGTTTAACCAGCCTTACTGCATGAGCGGGTCTGACACACAAACCCCAATTCATGCAAATGATGTCTTAGGCTTATGCCTTAGGACGCTTAGCACCGTACTTAGAACGGCCTTGCTTACGATCTTTTACGCCTGCACAGTCAAGTGCACCACGCACGGTGTGATAACGCACACCTGGCAAGTCTTTAACACGACCGCCACGGATTAGAACAACGCTGTGCTCTTGAAGGTTGTGGCCTTCACCGCCGATGTAGCTAGAAACTTCATAGCCTGAAGTTAGACGCACACGGCACACTTTACGCATTGCTGAGTTTGGTTTTTTTGGTGTGGTGGTGTAAACACGAGTACACACGCCACGACGCTGTGGGCACGCTTGCAACGCAGGAACTTTTGATTTTTCCTTGATGGTTGTGCGACCCTTGCGGATTAGCTGGTTTGTAGTTGCCATAGGGCAATTCTCTCCCGTTGTTGTTAAAAATTCGCCATTGACAAACCGCCGACCTAAGCCAGCGATTTGAAACAATAACGCAAATCCCCTTTTAGGGGCAATATATTATAGGGCTAAATCAAGAAAACTTCAAGCCGCCCTATAAAATAAGTTGTAATTTGAGCAATTTATTCAATAAAAATCTTTCAATGTGACAAAATGGCAGTTGTCTTCCGCCATTTTGTCGTTGCTCGATCAAATCTGTGCTTAGGCATCTTCTGTCTGAGCATCAGTATCGTCATTATGCTCAGCAGTCAGCAGATTTTCCTCAGTCAAAGTATCTGAGAAAGTCGCCATCGCGGTACCGATCACTTCATCAATCAGCTCATTGTTATAATGCGCACCCACAGCCACCGCAGAGATTGGTAGCAGTTTGTGCAGCCATTTAGGGTTTAGTTTATCCAGATCAATGAATTTATCCAGATCAACAAACTGTTTGGCATACGGCTGACTTTCACGATAGTGCGCTGACAGGCTGTCTAGCTGCGCTTTGACGCCCGTGCTTTGAGCGTTGGCCAACATGGTGCTGCCCAGCGCCAATGCAGTCAAAATGACTTGCTTTTCTTGTAATTTCTCCAAATTGGCACCTGATAGCACGCCATAGGCTTTTTTGACGCCTTCTTTGCCCGTCAGTGGCTTATCATAAATCGCTGCCACTTGATACACGGTGCGCAATGACACCATGAGCAGCCACGCCATGTCAGCCACCACGCCTTTTAGGCCAGCCAGTCCTGCCACACCGCCTAAAGTAGCCAGCGCACGGTTTTGGTTGGCGATATCTTCGGCGAAGGCATCGCGTTCAGCGCCATTCATCGTCTGTAGCAGATCATAGCGCAAGTCTTTTTTTAGATCATTGATCGCCCAGCTGCTCGACCATTCGGCCACTTTGTTGTAGATGGCATCACCGATGGCGTCAAACTTGCTTTGAGGAACGACTTTGCCCACTAGGTTTTGGGCTGCCATCGCTTTGGCACCAAACATTTGACCTGCAAAATAGCTGCTTTGAGCATGGAATGCATCTTGTTCAAAGTCATCTTTTTCGATGTCCACCGCCTGATAGCGCTTATCTCGGCTTTGACTTGCGCCATACATGCCTGACAGATAAGCACCCAACTTACCCAATGTGGCGCCCAGACCCTTTTCGTCATGAGTAGCCTCATAGGCCGCACCAGCTTCTTTGGCTGCTTGTAGCGATTCTTGAGCGGTCAGCTGAAGTGATTGGGCTTCATCTTTGATGACCTGAGTGGCCAGACCAACCTGATCGCCGATTTCATTGACAGTGTCTGTTGCGCCGTATTTTTCGCCCAGTTGCTGGACTTTTTCGTCCAATACCTGTTTGCTTTGCTCGATGAATTGACCAAGCTTATCTTTGGCGGTGTCTTTGGCCGCTTCGATCTTATCATAAGCAGCCGCCGAACCTGTCAAAGCGGCACTTTGTGCATCAGTGATGGCTTGATCAGCTTTCTGTTCGGTGCTGTGCTTTAGCGACTCACCGCCAGATTTGAGCGCATCGACTTTTTGGGTCACTTGCGATTTGATGGCTTCGCCCTTTTCGCTGGCAGCTTGTTTTAGATCATCGATCTTATCATAAGCAGTTTGCTTAAGCGTTTCGGCAGCGTGTTTGGCTTCATCGATTTTTTGCTTAGCGGCATCGACGACGCTGTTTGCTTGCTCGCCTGCTTGGTGCAGCTTGTCTTCAGCCTGTGCTTTTAGCTCATCGACTTTTTGGGCAGCTTCTTGCTTTAGCGTCTCGGCTTGCTGTTTTAGGGTATCGACTTGCTCACTGGCTTGTTGCTTGGCTGTATCGATCGCATCGGCTGCTTGCTCTTTGATTTCATCCACCTTGTCGCCAGCCAGCTTTTGGGCGTCTTCGACTTGTTCGATGGCTTGATCTTTCAGCGCTTGCGCCTGTTCGATGGCTTCATCTGCTTTTTGGCTTACCGCTTGTTTTAGCTCTTGGGTTTTGTCTTGTGCGCTTTGAGTGATCTCTTCGGCAGCTTGCTGGACTTTTTCAGAGGCTGTGCCACCTGCCTGCTTGAGATCATCGATGGCTTGATCGACTTTGCCATCCGCTTTATCATCGCCGTTTTTAGCTTTGTCATCGTTGTTGGCTTTATCGTCGGCTGATTTGTCTGCGTCGGTATCTTTTTGTTTCTCATCGGCTTTATCAGCATCTTTGTTATCAGCTTGATCAGCATCTTCACTGGTATTGCTGTCACGAATGATCACCACATCAGACACTGCTTTGTTATCAATATCCACTTCAGCGACGATCTCCACATCATCGTGCTCGGCGACTTGCTCTGCCAGGGCTTGGATTTGCTCATCATGTGCTTGCTGAGCGGTGTTGGTTTTTGCGTTTTTTTTGTTCGATTTAGGCATAGGTCTCTCCATCATTATTTAAAATTTAAAGAATCAAATATCCATCAAATCAGGCTTATCGTTCGCTGGTTTTGTCATGGCGACATCCTTTGCAAATCCTGACAACTGAACTAAGACTAACATAAAAAACCCATCACGCCTAGTAAAAATATGCAAGATAAATGTTATTAAATGTTCATCTATACACAAATTACTGTCACAATGATGCTGTTTTGATAACTTTGGCAATTTTTGATGCGTTTTTTGGCTTATTTTTACCTATTTTTATGAAAATTTATGAAAATTGATGGAAAAATTCCCCTAAATTTTGGAATAATTTGTTACAATAGTCGCATTACAACTGTAAACTTATTTAGGAAATTGCTCATGAAACGAGTTGTCATCACAGGTGCAGGCATTGTCTCATGCTTGGGTAATGATCTGACCACTGTCAAACAAGCGCTGATGGATGGAAAATCAGGTCTATCATTCAATCAAAGCTATGCCGATCATGGCTTCAAATCACAAGTTGCTGGCAGTATCGACGCTGATAGCCTAGATACCACAGGTATCGACCGCAAGCTCAAACGCTTTATGAGCGATGCCAGTCTGTACGCCTATGTCTCAGCCCTAGCTGCCATCAAAGATGCAGGGCTGACTGTCGAAGATGTCGCTGATAATCCACGAGTCGCTGTCGTGGCTGCATCAGGCGGTGCATCGACTGCTGATGTCGTCGCTGCTGTCGATGCCATGCGTGAAAAGGGTCTGCGTGGTGTGGGTGCGATGGCCGTGCCAAAGGTGATGGCAAGCTCAGTCTCAGCCACACTGGCTACAGGCCTAAAAATCAAAGGCACTTCATACTCACTCTCATCAGCCTGCGCCACTTCTAGCCACTGCGTCGGTCATGCGATGGAGCTGATTCAACTTGGTAAAGCCGATATGGTCATCGCAGGTGGTGGTGAAGGCGAGCACTGGACACAGTCTTGTATGTTTGATGCGATGGGTGCAATGAGCACGCAGTATAACGACACGCCGACCACGGCCAGCCGCCCGTATGACAAAGACCGTGATGGCTTTGTGATTGCTGGTGGTGGCGGTATGGTCATCGTCGAAAGCCTAGAATCTGCCCAAGCGCGTGGTGCTACCATCCTAGCCGAAATCACAGGCTACGGTGCGACATCAGACGGTGCTGAGATGGTCGCCCCTAGCGGTGAAGGTGCGGTACGCTGTATGCAAATCGCCCTAGCCCAAGCAGGCCTAGATAAGGTCGATTATGTCAATAGTCACGGCACGAGCACACCACTTGGGGACATCACTGAGCTAAACGCCATCGCTGCTGCCTTTGGCGGTGTCAATAACACGCCTGCCATCAGCTCAACCAAATCAATGACCGGTCATAGCCTAGGCGCGGTCGGTGTCCAAGAGCTGATTTATTGCCTACTGATGATGAATCATGACTTTATCGCACCAACCATCAACATCACCAACCTAGATGATGGCGCCAAAGACTTTGACATCGTCACCACCACACGCCACACTGCCGTAAACAGTGCCATGAGCAACAGCTTTGGCTTTGGTGGTACCAACGCCGCCCTAGTCCTACAAAAATACTTGGGCTAATCAGCACTCTCTACCAACTACCCCATCTTTTGATGGGGTTTTTGTTTTTGTATAATATGTGGTGTGTCGATGAGTTTGTTAACTAACGCTATGAGCAAATTAATAGATGTTCGTGCCAATGTGCACATCTTTGAAGATAATCACTTTGATTTTTCGGATATCATAGACTTATATTTTAATATAAATAACACAATATTGCATTTTTATTGTAGCTATGATGGTGAAACATTGGTCATGGATAATGTTTTTTCTAAAAATTGTACAAATATGGGAGAATATGGCAATATTCAGCATATTAACTTGACCAATCACCCAATCTTTAATACTGTCATCGGTAGAAAAATATCAAACTACCACCTTATTAAATCAACTCATCGCTTGTGTGGCATTATCATTAATTTTGATAATCAGCATAGAGTGATTATTGCCAATCTTGGCGATGACTTTTTTGTGGGTAATGAGCTCCCCAGCTTATTTAATGGCGGCGATTATACAATAGAGTTGTGTAGCACCTTGAGATGTACATAGCCAACATAGATTGGGTTGATCATATTTGATGGTGCGTTGTACGCACCCTGCTAGACTGGTAAAATTGATTATGAAACGAAAGATATTAAGGTTCAAGGAGTGGTAGAACCATGATTGTACGGTTTATTGCTAGAAACAATCAATATAATGATTGGTTAATAAAAGATAAGTTATATATTGTTTTAGATATCTATTTTAATTTTTGGTGGTGTTTCAAAAAGTATGCTGACATTAAATGAAGCCATTATTGATGTAAAAAAAGGTTAAGTCGAAAGCTTTAAAATGGTTTTCAATCTTTTTTGAAAAATTACAACTCCTTCTAAA
>NZ_LTCC01000011.1:0-60816 GCF_002894025.1 Moraxella sp. RCAD0137 | reverse complement strand
CTTGTGCAAAGTGTGGCACATGGCATGATAGAGATATTAATGCCAGTCGGAACATTCTTGCGGTCGGGCTTGGCCGTCTGGGAGCAGGAATCCCCTCACTTTAGGGAGGGGAGGAAGTCAAATGATGTCTCAATTGGTTTACTAAGCGAAGGTGCTTGGTAGTTGAGTTATTGTAATCCATGTAAGGAAAACCTATGAACAATATTTATCGTGTGATTTGGAACAAATCCACTCAAACATTCCAAGCGGTATGCGAATACGCCAAAGCCCAAGGCAAAGGCGGACAAGGTGCAACAGGGGAGATTGAATCACCTGTAAAATCCCTAAAATCCACCTATAAAGTCTTAACGTTATCCATCATATCCTGCTTGGGGATTTTTACCTCATCTCAGGTGATGGCGGCGACACTTACTGGAGCAGTAGATTGTACATTTAATACTGATGGACAGCTTGCTTGTGGAGATAATACAACACAATCCCATACCAAGAATTCGATAGCTGTGGGTACTTCGGCAGCGGCGGGTTCTGCTACACCACCAACGTTAGCACAAATATTTCCTGATTATAGTGTACCGAGCACTATAGGGTATGCATCAGAAGTCTACAGCGACGGTACCAATTACTATTTAAAGAAGGATGATGGTACGTATCGCAAGTTGTCACTGAATAACACTAACAAAACAATCACTGTGGAGAGTACGTCGATTTCTACCCTACCTTTGGGTGCAACAACATTTCTCAGTACAGATGCCACTGCTGTCGGTTCAAGTGCACAAGCAACAGGGCTAAAGTCGGTTGCCGTCGGTTCAAGTGCACGAGCAACAGCTACTGACTCCATGGCACTAGGCTCTGGTGCTCGGGCAGCAGGTGGAAATGCAACTGCAGTGGGGAAAAATGCTAATGCCTCAGCAGTTGGTGCTATTGCAGTTGGTGCTAGTGCATCATCTACCAGTACAAACTCAATTGCAGTTGGTGCTAATGCATCAGCCCCTAGTATAAGTTCGGTTGCAATTGGTGATCAATCCAATGCTAAAGGAACTAATGCTTTGGCAATTGGCGGGTACTGGTCAGGCAGAAGTGCAGCAGCCTCAGCTGATGGAAATCAAGCTGTTGCGGTTGGTGCTGCGTCAAAGGCAGAAGGTTCTCAATCTTTAGCTTTTGGACCCAATGCTCAAGCAAAAACTCAAGCTATTGCCATTGGTGGAGATACATTTGCCACAGGGAATACGTCAATAGCTATTGGTGCAGATGATCTAGATGATGTTATTAAAAATCAAAACGTAGGACCTGTATACAAAGGTTTAACGAATAAGGATTTAGGTGTTTCAGGCAATTATGTTTCTACTAAAGCAGCAGGAGATGGCTCAATTGTTATTGGGGCTAAAGCTTTAAGCTCTGGGCATTTAAGTACTGCTATTGGTGCAACAAGTGAAAGTGCAGGATTTGCCTCAACAGCGATTGGTATCGCTGCTAAATCACAAGGAGATACATCTGTTGCCATTGGTACGGGTACACAAACATTTACAGCTGCCTCTATTGCCATTGGCCGTAATGCAGTTGCTGGTATTGCAAATAGTACAACCAATTTACAAGCCATCGCCATCGGTGATGGAGCACGGGCGACGGGTAACCAGTCTATCAGTATTGGTACAGGTAATGTTGTTTCTGGTAATAACTCAGGGGCATTTGGTGATCCTACAACAATTACTGGTACAGGCTCATACAGCGTAGGTAACAACAACACCATCGCCACCAATGATACTTTTGTCGTAGGTAGTAATGTCACCACCACGCTAGACAACTCAGTATTCCTAGGTAAAGACGCTGCTTATGTGGCGAAAGGTACGACCTCAGACGGCGTGGGTGCGGTAACCGAGCCTGTTGCTATTAATGTAGGTAATAAAGACGGTGACAAACTGACTTATACGGGCTTTGCTGGTAAGACGCCTGTTGGCGTGGTCTCTGTCGGTGCGGCAGGCAAAGAGCGTCGTATCCAAAATGTCGCAGCAGGTCTGATTTCTGCGACTTCTACTGACGCGATCAATGGTAGTCAGCTGTATGCAGTAGCAAGCACACTAGGTGAGCAAGTTGAAAATACTTATTTTCATGTCAATACAGGTGCTAATGCAGGTACAGGTAATGCAACGACTAACTTGGGTAAGATCACAGATGCAGCGGGTGCGGGTGCAACAGGTGCAGTTACCGCAGGTATGAACACCATTGCCAATACCACGAACAGCGTTGCCATCGGCCAAGCGGCAAAAGCAGGTGGCGCTGAGAACTTCAGCAACTGGGCGAATCTGATTAATCCGGCAACCGGTGCGAAATTCGCCAGCGAGCAAGAGCTGCGTGATTACTTTGCTGCCAACCAAAATCCTAATAACCAAGTTTATCGTGCCGTGGTCGGCAAGATGAGCAATGTCGCTATCGGTCATGGTGCAGTCGCCGAAGGTGGCCGCAATATCTCGATCGGTGAATTCGCTGGCGTAGGTACTGCGGATAACTGGAATATCCATAATGTGAATATCGGCTCAGAAGCAGGCCAAAACTCGAAAAAAGACTATAGCGTCGCTATCGGTTATCGTGCTGGTGCGCTGACCGAAGCGCAGCAGCTAACTCAAGAAGCTACGTTGGACGGTGCTCGCGACCCTAGCATCCTAATCGGTAAACAAGCCGGTGAAGGTACTGTGGCTTATGGCACTGTGGCAATGGGTGCAGAAGCAGGTAAAGACATTTCTGATGTTCGTTCTGTGCATAATATCGCCATCGGCCGTAATGCTGGTGAGGGCGTATCGTCTAACGATGGCAGAAATGAGCCATTCTCAACCTTTGGCTCAGGTGCTAACATCATGATGGGTGCGAGCGCAGGTCGTGGCTTATCTGGTGATGGCAATGTGGCGATTGGTAACTTGACCGGTCGAGGCACAATTGGCGATAACAATATCCTGATGGGTCACCTGGCAGGTTCTACCTCAACATCTAACCGCTCTATTATTATGGGCCCACAGTCTGGTCACAACACTGCAAACAACGACCGCAACGTATTGATCGGTAACTTTGTAAACGGTGGTACAAGTTTCAATGGTAAATCAATCCGTAATGCAGTTGGTATCGGTTCATCAGCCATTGCTTCAGGTAATGAATCTGTTGCGATTGGCCGCTCAGTAAAAGCTAGCTCAGAATCTGCAACAGCGATGGGTCATCTAGCTAAGGCTATCAATACTCAAACTATTGCAATTGGTACTAATTCAGAATCTGCTGCTGATAAAGCAATCTCTATCGGCTCGGGAGCTTTTGCAGGAAGTGAAGAATTAATCACAGCACGTGATAATGCTTACACTGCAGCTTACCAAACGGCATATGATGAATATCTAGCTGATAATAATGTAACCAAAGATACTGCTAGTGCAGAACAGTTAAAGAAAGCTACGGAAGAAGCTGTTAAGGCGGGTAATAAAGCATTCAACGATGCGGAAGCAGCTTATTTGGCTGATGCAAATAACCAAAGCAAAGGTATTAATGCTATTGCAATTGGTAATAAAGCAATTGCAGGCGCTGCAAATTCGATCTCTATCGGTACTGGTAACTTGGTTGAGGGTGAAAACTCTGGCGCCATCGGCGACCCATCTATCGTAAAAGGTACCAACTCTTACTCATTAGGTAACAACAACGCCATCGGTTCAACAACTGATAACGCCATCTCAATTGGTGGCCAGAACAACGTTGGTGGTACTGCAAACACGCGTGATGATAATGGCATTATCACTATCGCTGGTGGCATAACTGACGGTGCAACTGCCAGTCGTTCAATGGTTGTTGGCTTTAAAAATACTGTAAACTCTGATGATGTTATGGTATTAGGTAACAATGTTACAGTTGCTGATGGTCATGAAGGCGCTGTTATCCTAGGTAAAGATTCTGGTACAGCAGGTTCTCACGCTATTGAAAATACTACAACTGCAACCGTAGGTAATATTACTTATGGTGGTTTCGCTGGTAATGTATCAAGCGCTGGCATGTATGTAAGTGTAGGTCAAAATGACGGCAGTGCTAGCGTAATTGAGCGTAAGATCATTAACGTTGCAGCAGGTAATATTTCTAATACATCTACCGAAGCTATCAATGGTTCACAGCTATACGCTACTCAAGGTGTTATCAATAACGTAGCTAACTCAGTAGCTAACGTACTAAATCCAAGTGATTCTAATGTAGATGAAAATGGCAATGTAACCGCTAACTTTACTGTTAATGGCAATACATATAATAATGTCCAAGAAGCATTGGAAAATGTTGATACTGATACCGTAACCGTTGTTCAGTCTGAAGATAAGTCTGTCACTGTCACTAAGAAAGACAATGATGCAGATGGCAACACTGTTTACGATGTTGCGGTAGCAAAAGCGAAATTGGCGCCAAATGAAAATGGTTCGGTGAATAACACCAACCCTGAAGGTAATGAGAATAGCTTTGTTACAGGTGATGATGTTGCCAATGCCATCAACAACTCTGGCTTTAACTTAACAACTTCAGCATCAGAGGGAGAAGTTGATGGCACAAGTGAAGAGCTAATCAACCCAGGTGAAACTGTAACCATCGATGCCGGTAAGAACATTAAGCTGACTCAAGCTAATGGTAAAGTTACCGTTGCTACAACTGATAATGTTGTCTTTGAAAATGTTACCGCAAACACGGTTAACGTAGGTGGCAATACAGTAACAGGCGATGCCATTACCGTAAACGGCACTACTGTTAACAACATCAACGAAGCAATCAACCAAACTGCGGAACAAGCGTTTAAACCGTTGACCTTCACAGGTGACAGCGGCTCAACCAACCGCAAACTGGGCGAGACCTTTGCGATTGTTGCAGGTAATGCAACCGATACATCGACCAAAAACTTAAAAACCACGGTAACAGACGGCCAAGTTGAAATCAGCATGACCGAAAACCCGGAATTCAAGAACATTACTGCAACCGAAAGCGTCATCATCGGCGATGTGAACGGCGACAGCACCACACTGACGTCAACGGCAGACGGTCTGAATGTCGGTGGCGACAAGATCACCAACGTAGCAGCCGGCGAAGCGGATACCGATGCGGTGAATGTAAGCCAGCTGAAAAAGGCACAAGCTGCGGCCACCACCAAAGTTGAGGCAGGTGACAACGTAGTAGTGACTGAGACTGGCAATCCTGATGGCAGCACCACTTACACCGTGGCGACCGCCAAAGCCCTGAACGTTGACAGCGTCACCGCAGGCGATACTGTGATTAACAACGATGGTCTGACCGTAGGCGATATCACTGTGACCAACGCACCAATTACGGTCAACGGCACTACTGTTAACAACATCAACGAAGCAATCAACCAAACTGCGGAACAAGCGTTTAAACCGTTGACCTTCACAGGTGACAGCGGCTCAACCAACCGCAAACTGGGCGAGACCTTTGCGATTGTTGCAGGTAATGCAACCGATACATCGACCAAAAACTTAAAAACCACGGTAACAGACGGCCAAGTTGAAATCAGCATGACCGAAAACCCAGTGTTCAAGACGGTAACAGCGACTGACAGCATGACTGTAGGTGGTGTATTTGATGCAGATGGTAATCAAGTCGGTAGCCCGATTGTGCTTGATACGACTGTAGTTGACAATAAAGTGATCAACACCATCAGCAACCTAACGACGACACTACCAGAGCCAAGCGAGGTTGATGGCGGTAAGTCAGGTACCTTACCTGAAAATATTGTCAAAACCAATGCGGCGACAATGGGTGATGTACTAAATGCTGGCTGGAACCTAAAAAATAACGGCGCAGCTCGTGATCTAGTCACACCTTATGATACAGTAGACTTCGTTAATGGTACTGGCACGACGGCTGTTGTAGAAAATACAGATGGCAAGACAAGCACTGTTAAATACAATGTCAATGTCGATGACACGACCGTTGAGGTAGATGACAATGGCAACATTGCAGCAGTCACCAGCGACATCACTACCGATACCAACGGTGTAGCGACAGCAACAACGCCATCATCTCTAGCAACAGCAGGCGATGTGGCAGAAGCAATTAACGCTTCAGGCTTTAACATCATCGGTGCAGGTAATAATGCTGGTGGTGCGTTTGCTAACGAGCTAATCAACCCAGGCGATACTGTAACTCTAGAAGCAGGTAAAAACCTAACTGTCGCTCAAACCAACGGCAAGTTTGTGTTTGCAACTGCAGATGATGTTGAGTTTAACAATGTCACCGTAAATGATACATTGACAGTAGGTCCTGTTACCATCAACCAAGATGGTATTGATGCAGGCGATACCAAGATCACTAATGTTGCAGCAGGTACTGACGCTACAGACGCAGTGAATGTTAGCCAGTTGGAAAAAGCTCAAGCAGCGGCGACGACTAAAGTTGCAGGCGACCAAGGCGTATCAGTCACACCGACCACCAATACCGATGGCAGTACCACTTACACCGTTGCAGCCAAAACTGATGGCACGACTGTAAAAGTGGAAAATGGCAATATCACAGCAGTCACCAGCGATATTACTACTAACACTGATGGTAAGGTAAATACACCAGCAGCGCCAAATGCACTAGCAACAGCAGGTGATATCGCTAATGCGATTAATAACTCTGGTTGGAACTTGCAAGCTGAAGGCACTGCAGGCCAAGAGCTAATCAACCCAAGTGATACCGTAACCTTCAAAAAAGGTAGCGAGAACCTAACTGTTGCTCGTACGGGTAGCGACATCACTTATGATTTAGCAAAAGACATCAATATCAATAGCGTACAGTTCAATGATGGCCCGAAAATCACTAACGATGGCGACAACATCAGAGTTGGCGACAAGCTTGGTAATCCGACCAAAATCACGAATGTTGCAGCTGGCACAAACCCTAATGACGCAGTAAATGTCAGCCAGCTAAAAGCTGCTCAAACTGTCGTAGAAGGTGATCAAGGTGTTACAGTGACTGCTGGCAAACCTGATCCAGATACTGGCGCAACCACTTACACTGTGGCAGCCAAAACTGATGGCACAACTACCACGGTTGATAAGAATGGCAATATTGCAGCGATAACCAGTGATATCACCACTAACACTAGCGGTGTAGCGACGGCAACGACGCCAGCGTCACTAGTAACTGCAGGCGATGTGGCAAAAGCGATTAATGCGTCAGGCTTTACGCTTAAAACTTCTGAAATTGCTGGTGGTAAGAAAGTTGCTGGTGGTGATGAGCTGATCAACCCAGGCGACACTGTGGAAATGATTGCTGGCAAAAATATGCAAGTCACTCAGGAAATCAATGGTAAAGTCACCTACGCAACCAAAGATGAAGTTGAGTTTAATAAAGTTACTGTAGGACCAGTTACGATTAACAA
This sequence comes from Moraxella sp. RCAD0137, assembly GCF_002894025.1. Classification (NCBI taxonomy): domain Bacteria; kingdom Pseudomonadati; phylum Pseudomonadota; class Gammaproteobacteria; order Moraxellales; family Moraxellaceae; genus Moraxella; species Moraxella sp. RCAD0137. The sequence continues at coordinate 53,435 of NZ_LTCC01000011.1, read as the reverse complement.
TGCTACAGGTATCGATGCTGGTAATACAGCCATCACCAATGTGAAAGCAGGTGTAGCAGGTACAGATGCCGTGAATGTCAGCCAGCTAAAAGCTGCTCAAACTGTCGTTGAAGGTGATCAAGGTGTTACAGTGACTGCTGGCAAACCTGATCCAGATACTGGCGCAACCACTTACACTGTAGCAGCCAAAACTGACGGTACGACTGTTAAAGTAGATGGCAATGGCAATATTGCAGCAGTGACCAGCGATATTACTATTGACTCAAATGGTAGCGTTGGACCTGTGACTGGTACCAGCTTGGTAACTGCAGGTACAGTAGCAAATGCGATTAACAACTCTGGTTGGAATTTGTTAAATAATGGTGCGCATAAAGATCTGGTTCGCCCGTCTGATAAGGTGAACTTCATCAATGGCGCAGGCACAACTGCTACCGTAACTACAGATGGTACATCTAGCACGGTTAAATATGATGTTAATGTGGACAATGACACCATCCAAATCAAAGATGGCAAGTTAACCGCAACCGTTAAGGATACCAACACGGTCACAACTGTAACTGCAGGTGATAACATCGAAGTTAAGCCAGAAACTGATCCTAATGGTAACACTACTTACACAGTAGCTACTAAGAAAGATGTGAACTTTGATAGTGTGACTGTAGGTCCAGTTGTTATCAATAAAGACGGCATCAATGCTGGTGATAAGAAAATCACCAATGTGGCAGCTGGTGATATCTCTGCTACCAGCAAAGATGCGGTCAACGGTAGCCAGTTGTACTCTGCGATTAACAATATCAATTCAAGTATCTCTGCTTCGAAAGAAGAAGTGACTTCGAATGATAAGTCGGTGACTGTGACCACTACGCAAAATGCAAAAGGTGCCAATGTCTATGTTGTATCGGTCAATGTGGATGGCACGACCATCACCAAAGATGCGACCACAGGTGCTATCAAGGCGAACACCACACCATTAACTAACACTGATGGTAAGGTAAATACACCAGCACCACCAAATGCACTAGCAACAGCAGGTGATATCGCTAATGCGATTAATAACTCTGGTTGGAAACTAGCTGCTGATGGTACAACAGGTACTGAGCTAATCAACCCAAGTGATACAGTAACCTTCAAAGCTGGCAGCAAGAACCTAACTGTTGCTCGTGATGGTGCGAACATCACTTATGATTTGGCTCGTAATATCAATGTAGATAGCGTTCAAATCGGTGCTGACGGTCCAAAAATCACGAACGATGACGACAACATCAGAGTTGGTGATAAAGACGGTAATGCCACCAAGATCACCAATGTCGCCCAAGGCGTCGATGCGACTGATGCTGTGAATGTCAGCCAGCTACAAGGCATGGCACAGCACATCAACAACCGCATCGATGGCGTGGCTGATGATGCCAACTCAGGTGTCTCATCAGCGATGGCGATGGCTGCTTTGCCACAGGCGTACATCCCAGGTAAGTCTATGCTGACCGGTGGTATCGCCAGCTACAATGGCGAAGGCGCGGTGGCAGTGGGCTTCTCGAAGCTGTCTGACAACGGCCGCTGGGTGCTAAAAGTGTCTGGCTCTGCCGACACCCAAGGCAACGCAGGCGGTGCAGTGGGTGCAGGCTTCCACTTCTAAGCCATCATCAGGATGCTTGTGCTAACGGGTGCAAGCATCCCCCGATTTATTATAGATTTTTAAGGGTATATTATGAAAAAGTTACAAGGTCTAAGCATCTTGGCAGTCTCGGTACTGGCCATCACAGGCTGTATGGGCACTAAGCAAGTTAGCCAAAATATCTCAAGCCAAGGCACCATCGCGGCCGAAGACATCTATTTTCCAGAGCTCAATAAAGCCTGGCAAAAAGACGGTCAATTCCCAAACCGTGAAAACCTATCTAAGATCCGCCCGGGCGTCGCCAAAGATGAGCTGTATCAGCTGATTGGTCGTCCGCATTTTAATGAGTCGAACCGCGCGCGTGAATGGGACTATATCTTAAAGTTCTATCAAGCCGATGACAGCGTCAAAGTGTGCCAATATAAAGTCATCTTTGATGAAAACTTCCGCGGTCAAGAATTCTACTGGCTGCCAGCTGACTGTGCGCAGTACGCCAAGCCGCCAGCGGCAGGTCAGACTATCATCGTCAATCAACCAGCGCCAGCACCATTGGCACCGATCGCCCAAGAGCGCATCAACTTGGCTGCCGATGCACTGTTCAAGTTTGACAAGTGGAAAACCGAAGACATGCTACCAGCAGGCCGTGCTAGCCTAGATGAGCTGGCCATCAAGCTACTTGAGTGGGAAAAACGCGGTGACAGCCGTGTCAGCCTAGTAGGTCACACCGATCGCCTAGGTTCGGATGAGTATAACATGGGTCTATCACAGCGCCGTGCTGAGACTGTCCGTACTTATCTGATCAGTCGTGGTGTCAATGCAGCGACCTTGACCGCAGCTGGTGCAGGTGAGCTACAGCCACTACCTGAAGTGGTCTGCTCAGATGCGATGCCGCGCGATCAGCTGATCAAGTGCCTACAGCCGAACCGCCGTGTGACTGTCGATGTGGCTGTCTATGCTCGTACCGCTGAGGGCATGCAAGAGATCCAACAAGGCCGTGATTATCAAAACTTCAATCAAGGTCAATGATCTGATCTTTTGATTGATAAACAAGACCCAAACACTGATTTGGGTCTTGTTTTTTTATTTAAGAACGCGTATAATATCCGCTGTTTTGTCTATCTGGATAAGACAGCCTGATAAGGGCGATTTTATTTCCGATCTGAGCTGATGCCTGCACCAAGACAGCAGTGCTATATACTTAATAATACAGCCAGATTGATGCCACCCGTCTTGATTATGGAGTATCCCATGCCTTCAGTTAAGGTAAAAGAAAACGAACCAGTTGATATCGCGATCCGTCGCTTTAAGCGTGCTTGCGAAAAAGCAGGCGTCCTAGCCGATGTTCGCAAAAAAGAATTCTTCGAAAAGCCAACCCAAGAGCGTAAGCGCAAAAAAGCTGCCGCCGTGAAGCGCTACAAGAAAAAAGTATATCGTGAGCAAGTGCGTCATCAACGCAAATACTGATCTGTCAGTCACTCAGTTATCCGAAGCCCCAAATCTCATTTGGGGCTTTTTATTTTAGCATTGACCATAAAAAAGCGCAAAAGCCATCGGCCTTTGCGCAGTGTATCACTGACCGATTATTTACGATCAGGCAAGCTGATATTCATCTCAAGCACATCCAGATTGTCTTCATGACGATGATTGATATTTAAATCATCGATGCTGACACCATTGACATACTTATTCACCACCGCCAAGATCTCGCGCTTCATCTGCTCGATGCGATCAGCGGTCAGGCGGGTGTTTAGGCGATCGTGACTGGCGACGATGACTTTTAGGCGATCTTTGGCGATGTCGGCACTGTTCGAGCCTGTGTTACTGCCAAATAGGGTACTCCAAAATCCTTTTTTCATTATTAACCCCCGAACAATCTTTCAAAGAAGCCTTTTTTCTTCACTTCCAGATGGCGCAGTGGCACTTCTTCGCCCAAGAATCGTGCGACGATGTCATCATAGCATTGACCAGCAGCCGAGTCGGTGAAATGAATGACAGGCTGGCCTTGGTTAGAGGCTTCTAGTACAGCATTACTTTCTGGGATGATGCCGATCAAAGGCACGCGCAAGATCTCATCGGCGATGGTATGATAGTCCATCATCTCACCTTCAGAGGCTCGCTGTGGGTTGTATCGAGTGATGACCAGATGCTCGCGCACGCTGCCGCCTTCCTCGACTTTTTTGGTGCGGCTTTGGAGGATGCCGATGATGCGATCTGAATCGCGTACTGAAGATACTTCAGGGTTGGTGACGATCAGTGCTTCGTCAGCATGATACATCGCCAGCTGCGCACCGCGCTCGATGCCTGCTGGGCTATCACAGATAATATAATCAAAGCCCATGTCTTCAGACAGCTCTTTCATCACTTGAGCCACGCCTTCATCAGTCAGCGCATCTTTATCGCGAGTCTGAGAGGCAGGCAGAATGAATAGGTTGTCATATTGTTTGTCTTTGACCAGTGCTTGTGCCAGTTTGGCATTGCCGCTGATGACATCGACGAAATCATAGACGATGCGGTTTTCGCAGCCCATGATCAGATCTAGGTTGCGCAGGCCCACATCGAAATCGATGATGACAGTTTTAAAGCCGCGCTTGGCCAGACCTGCACCGAATGATGCGCTGGTAGTGGTTTTGCCGACACCACCTTTACCTGAGGTTACTACTACGATTTTTGCCACAATGGCACTCCTTAAATAAACATGCAATTAAGCGGCCACATAGGCTGATGACCGCGTAAAATTTGCCCAAATATAGCATATCAATAGCATAGCATATTTGGGGGTTTTCATCAATTCATCTGTCAGTTTTCTGATGAGTTTGAGTGGGGCAGCATTGGGCTGATTTTTGGCCATCACCGCATTGGTCTATAGCTGAGTGAGTAGGGTAAACACCAGTCCGCGCTCTTCATCATAAGTCACCTGCACCGCTTGATCGATCATCTCGGTGGGGATGGCGTCTCTTAGACAGTAAGTGCCTGCTACAGATACCAACGAGGGATTGAATTTTTGACAAAAAATGCGCGCATCTTTATCGCCAGTTGCGCCTGCCACCAAGCGACCCAGACCGCGACCATAGATGTGCAGGCTGTTATCGGTGATGGCTTCGGCACCATCATTGACGCCGCCGATAATGGTTAGATCGCCACCCAGATGCTGTAAGCTCTGACCCGATCGCAGCATCTGTGTGTGGATGCCGCTTTTTAGATCGCGGCTGTGATCTTGGGCGGTGGTCAAGGTGGTGCCTTGTTGGGTGTTGGCGGCAGCGGCGGAGATGGCGGTATCTTTATCACTGGCATCGGTGCTTGGCGCAACGGTCACAGGTTTGCTGTCGGTGTTTGGCAGGCGTTCGATGCGCTTGCCATCGGCAGGCAAAATCGCCATGCGCAGATCGCGGGCTTGTGCATCGAGTACGCCGCTGACCACGCCGATGGGCTGCACATCCATCATCCACAGCATGTCAATCAGTGCATCCAACTCAAGCTCGACGCTGCTGTCGATGACGATGGGCAAGCCACTGGCGATGGGATTGTCGGTCAGCACTTGTTGCAATTCGCGGCGGATCAGCTGTAGATCGTCGGTTTGGAGTTTCAGGCGGCTAAAAGTGAGCATTTTGCCAAATAAAGTCACGGCTTGAGTCATGGAAGTTGCCTTGATTAATCAGTTGTTATTGCCATTTATTGTAGCATTTTTTGGCGAATGAAAAAAGCGCTAAAGCCATCACAGCGGCAGTTGCTGAGCGTGTTTCCATTGCTGAATTTTCACCTGCGCCTCAAAAGATGTCAGCACATCTTCGATCACCTCGTTGATCAGTGCCTGCACCTCAGGCGTGGTGGTGTCGATCTGTGAGACACCTTGGGCGATTGAGATCATCAGACCATCAAGGGTGTTGTCATCAAACAGATGCTGGTTGATTGCGGTGGTGACATTCTCACCGATGCTGCGCCCGATGGTGTGGATTTCAGATTCGATCAGCGTGCCTGCGATGGGAATCAGCTTTAGGTATTTGCGCAGTTGTGGCGTGTCAGTCAGTGCCTTTTCGACCGCGTGGCCGATGTCGGTAGCCAGTTTTTCACCTTGATGCGCCAGTAGCGCTGCCTGCAGTCGCGGCACCAGTTCACTGCGCAAGAGGCTTAACACAGCGCTTTGGATGTGCGCACGGTTGTTATGGATCGTCTGATGCACCAGTTTGCTGCTGTCGGCATTGGGACGATTCATCTGTGCCCGAAAATTATCGATGGCTGTTAAGATCACGCGGTCAGACAGCTCTTCTAATAGGATGTGATAATAAAATTTGCCAGAATCAACCCAGCGCTTGGGAATGACCTGAATGCCCATGCGATGCAGTCGGCGGATGATCACTGCAGCTCTGAGCAGTCTGAGCGCTCGCAGCGCAGGAAACGTGCCCAGCACCTCGTACCAATGCACAAAAGGAAAGAAAAACCAGCGATAATAAGTGCGGCGATGGATCGCCAAAGCCCAGCGCACCAAGATATCCATCACCCAAAACAGCGTAAAAAATCCACCGATGGTCGCAATGCTCAAATGATGTACCTGCTGATATGCCGCCAAGCTTGATGACAGTCCAAGCCACTCGGCGACGCGCACCGCAAAGCCGCTCATCAAGACATTATCGATCGCGATCAGCGCCAGATCGACCAATAGCAACACCAGCATGCTGATGTCATAGCCAAGCTTCGCGCGGTTCGGTGGACGGTCTGGCTCTTTATCATGACCATAAAATGGGATCACATCCTCAGGCAGATGCGCTTGCTGAGGCATGCCAAACTCATCAAGCTTGGGTGTGGTGGGTGGGTGCTGTGCCATGGTACTACCTGCAATGACAAAATTAAATTAAAAAACATCTAAGCCAACTTAAGCCAATGAATTGAGGCGATGGCAGCTGCAATGGGCGTGTAAATGGACAATCACAGATGGCCTAAGCGTCTGCAAACTCTGCCAAGCGTGCCTCGATTTTAGCATCTTTGGCTTGCCATAGCTCATCAAGCCAAGCATACAGCGCTGCTTTGATTTGCTCATCGGTGTCATACGCGCCTTGTTTTAGCGCGGCTAACAGCGTCTCATCAGGGCTAACAAAGTCAATATCCACCGATAATCGGGTCAGCTTACCCGACCACAGATCGGTATATTCTGGCGCGCCATCAGGATAGACGATGGTCATGTCTAAGATGCCATCGATCTCATGACCAAGACTGGCCAATGCCAAAGCAAAGCCACCTGCTTTGGGCTTTAGTAGGTGCTGATAAGGTGAGGCTTGTTTGGCGTGCTTGGCCTTGGTAAAACGCGTACCCTCCAGATAGTTTAGCAGCACAAAAGGCTTGCCGCTCAGCGACTGACAGGCGCGGCGTGCTTCATCGAGATCACGACCTGCCAGCGCAGGATTTTTGGCTATTTGCTCTTTGGTGTGACGCTTCATCATCGGAAAATCTAGGAAATAAAAAGTCTGACCGACGATGGGGATGTAGATGAGTTCGTGCTTGGCAAAAAACCGTGTGATCGGCAGCGAGCCTTCGCTGATGTACTGGATGATGCTGGTATCGACCCAAGATTGATGGTTGCAGATCAGCAGATATTTACCATTAGGATCCAGTGATTCTGGCAGGGTGACGCGCCAATCTTTGGTGGGCAGCACTTTATCGATCAGCAGATTGTTGGTATGGATCCAGCGGTTGGCGATGCCGATGACGGCTTTATCGGCAGCGGCAGATCCTGTAAGCATTTTGGTGATGCCAGCGCCAATCACAGGCGCGCCCATCAGCAGGCTGTTAGCGGCGATGGTGCCGGTGCTGGTCACCAAAGACAGCTTTTGGGCAAGTTTTGGCTGGGTGTGATGCAGCTTTTCAAAAAAACTCAAGGTTTTGCGTGATTTGGTCATGGCGCCCCCAAATTAAACGGAGTAAATGTTACATAATGTTTCAAAATCGCAGCAAGGCAGCGGATTTTGTACACGGTTGTACATAGTTTACCAAACTCTGCGAAAAATCGGGTAAAAATTGCCAAAATCTGTGGTGATTATGGCAATTTTTATCCTAAAGTTGAAAAAATTTGTAACAATTTGGCTGAGCTGATTGATAAATTGGTGGGTTTTGGATAAGTTTTGATCAAATTTTCCATGACAAATGGAAAAACTAGCACAAATTGACCCATTTATCGCGAAAATGTGGAACAAATAAGCAAAATTTACCCAGTTAAAATAATAAAAACATCACAGCCAAGCTACACGACTTATACAGACAAGCAAGAAATCAGGTGCATAATAACAGCAAGCAAGACAAACACAGGTATGATTCATGCCTGATTTATTAACCGTCTGATAACAACAGACAAAAGGAGTTCATTATGAAACTTAAAGCATTAGGCGTAACCGTATTGGCATCAAGTGTCGCTTTGGCAGGTTGTGCAAACACTGGCACAGGCACCGCTACCCCAAATAAAGCCGTGCTAGGCGCAGTCGCTGGCGCACTGGGCGGTGCTGCGATTTCAAAAGCTACTGGCGGTGAAAAAACTGGCCGCGATGCTGCCATCGGCGCAGCAGTGGGTGCAGCAGCAGGTGCTTACATGGAGCGCCAAGCTAAGCAAATCCAGCAACAAATGGCAGGCACAGGCGTGACTGTTAACCATGACACCACCACGGGTAACATCAACCTGACCATGCCAGGCAACATCACCTTTGCACATGATGATGCGACATTGAACAGCGCATTCTTGGGTAGCCTAAATCAATTGGCAGCCACCATGCGTCAATATGGCGAAACCACCATCGTGGTAGCAGGCCACACAGATTCAACTGGCCAAGCCGCTTATAACCAAGCATTGTCAGAGCGTCGTGCTGCTGCTGTGCGTAACTACTTGGTTAGCCAAGGTGTATCAGCCAGCCGTATCCAAATTGTCGGCTATGGCATGCGTCAACCAGTGGATACCAACGCAACTGAAGCTGGCCGCGCTAAAAACCGTCGTGTTGAGCTGACCATCTTGACGCCACAAAACATGTAATCCCTATCATCTGTGCAACGCGCAGACTGATAGAGGATACAAGATCGCCCAACTGCTTTAAGTTTGGCGGTCTTTTTTTGTGCTACGATCTTTATTTAGGCTGTGCCAAGAGTGAATAAAGTAGTGCAGAATCTGCCATAAAAAACGGACAACCTGTCGATCATCCGCTGTATGCTAAGCCATACGAAGAGGGCTGGATTGTGCCGTTTGATTATTGCGCGGTTTGGTTTGCCTGCTCGATGGCGGCATCGATTTGCTGTTGGGTTTTGTCATCGATGCTGTCGGCTTTTGGGTATTGGCCATTGACCGCTTGAGTGGCTTTCATGTCCTCAAGTGCCGCATCGGCTTTGGTTTGAGCATCATAATTTGGGCCTTCGCCAATCGGATAGACCGTGGTGTCAACTTGTGAAAAGTTGCTTTTTTTGTTCATGATTTTATCGGCAGTGGCTGTCATGGCATTGCAGCCTGTTAGGGCGATGGCAGCAGCAGCGATGCAGGCGATGGCTTTCATAAAAACTCCTTAAATTTTTTGAATAACGATCAATCAGTCATCGATATGTATAGTAAACTACGCTGATTGTGGGATGTTGGCAGTATTTTACTCTTTTGTGAGGGTTTTTCATTAGGTGTTTTGTAATTGCTTTTTAAATGACTAAGAAAATCTTAAATGACTGAGCAAATCGATGGGTTTGTTGAATGCATAAAAGATGTATTTTAAATGAATAATTTATGCACTTTTGTGCGTGCTTATGTTAAAATAAGTGTCAGGCATTATTAAGATGCATCATTTTGGCGACCCAAAGACGAAGATGGGCTCTATCGAATATTATGGAGGGGTTATGAAATTAATCGATCAAACCAAACAGCTGGTACTACCTGCTTGCATCGCCATCGTGCTTGCGGCATGTGGCAGCGAAGAGCCAGCAGCGACTACGACCACCCAAGCTGCCGCACCTGCTGCCACTGCCACCACCCAAAGCACTGCCGAGGCCACTCAGCCAGACACGGCTGCCCAAAGCCCACAACCAGCAGCGACCACAGCAGAGCCAGTAACAGCTGCCAGCGTCAGCCAAGACAGTGAAGCGGCGGCATCAGCGGCTGCACCTGTCGAGGCGCTGTCCATCGAAGAGGGTAAGCAGCGCTATGAGGCGACTTGTAAGGTCTGCCATGATGCAGGTCTGCTCGATGCGCCTAAGCTTAGCGCCAAAGAAGAATGGCAAAAACGCTTGGCCGCCAAAGGACTTGAGACGCTACAAGCCAACTCCGCCAAAGGCTTTAATAAGATGCCAGCCCAAGCGGTCGGTGATGTCAGTGAGGCTGAAGTTTATGCTGCGGTGAATTACATCATCCAAACCACTCAGTAATGCATAAAAAAACCGACTTAACAAAAGGCTTGTCTGTGGATAGGCCTTTTATTTTTGGTTGTGTAAATCTCATAAAACCGATACCAACCACGATGCCAGCATTTGTTAGCATTTAACGGGGTTGTATGAGGTTATACAGGCAATCAAAAGCGCTGTAAGCCTTGAAAAATAAAGGGTGCTGCACTCAATGCAACACCCTGAAATTAATGTTTGGTCGGAATGATAGGATTTGAACCTACGACCCCTTGCACCCCATGCAAGTGCGCTACCAAGCTGCGCTACATTCCGTAAGCCCTATATTGTAGCGGATTTTGCTGATTTGGCAAGTGGTTTTTTTGTGGGTTTGGGTAAAATGGCATTTGGCCAAAAAAGTTGTGGGCGGTTGATTTTATACGTGAATGGTTATAGATAAAAAACAACGGACTGCCGATGGGATATTGCATAGCGAAGTATTTGGATGATTTTTAGGACAATGTCATCTTGCTGAAATTCAGAATGCTCCAACGCCTGAATGACGGCTGTCATCACATACCTGCGATAATCTCCATAAATGCCCAAAATAGCAAGAAAATAATGTTGATCAAAATAATTAAAAATATGATACCGGCATTGGCTTGATACTTGAAATATATTTTGGATTGTTGATTAATCCAAAATATATTACTAATTAACATGACCAAACAATAAATAGGTGTCAAGCGGATGATGTCATCAAATGCTGTCTGCCGTGAATCAAATAAATGCAAATAAGAATTTTGGGGAATGATAAAAAATACAGACAAGCTAATCAATAATGGAATGATATACCCAACAATCAAGCGATGGCGTGTATTGGCTCTGGATAGTATTAAGCTTGTAATAAAAAAGATGGCACAGCAGACAAAAAAATCCCAAGAAATTGCCCAGCCTATCCAATAGCCATGACCTAAACTATAAAGACTATACTGCAGATGTATATGATACAAAATAAATAACACAGCACTGCTAGCCATCCATAATATAATCAATTCCATCAATTATCGCCTTTATTTGTTCGTATTAATAAGCCCCAAACACACGGTATTTGGGGCTTAGTTGATTAACCAATCAGCTTTTTCATCAGTTCATTGACTTGGGCTGGGTTTGCCTTGCCACGAGACGCTTTCATCACTTGACCGACCAAGCCGTTAAAGGCTTTTTCTTTACCGCCTTTATATTCATCCACCATCGCTTGATTATTTGCCAAGACTTCTTTGATGATGGCTTCGATGGCGCCGGTGTCGGTTTCTTGCTTGAGTCCGTGCTCCGCAATGATGTCATCGGCTGATTTGTCAGATTCCCACAGATAGCCGAACACTTCTTTGGCGATTTTGCCACTGATGGTGTTATCGGTGATGCGAGCAATCATCCCTGCCAGACGCTCGGCACTGATTGGGGATTGATTGATTGTCAGCTCGTTTTTATTGAGTGCGCCTGACAGCTCGCCCATCACCCAGTTGGCGGCGATTTTGGCGTGCTGATTGCCAGTGATGGCAATGACTTCCAAGAAATAATCGGACAATTCACGGCTGCCATTTAATACATTGGCATCATAGGTAGATAGTCCAAATTCATTCACGAAACGCTCTTTACGTACGCTTGGCAGCTCTGGCATATCGGCTTTGACTTTTGCCAAAGTCTCATCACTAATCACCACGGGCAATAGGTCAGGGCAAGGGAAATAGCGGTAGTCATTGGCTTCTTCTTTGGTACGCATCGCACGGGTTTCATCACGCTCAGGGTCGTATAGGCGAGTGGCTTGCACAACTTTACCGCCGTCTTCGATGACATCGATTTGGCGTTCGATTTCTGATTTGATAGCACGCTCGATGAAGCGGAATGAGTTTAGGTTTTTAAGCTCACAGCGTGTACCAAATGGCGTATTTGGCTTGTGTACTGAGATATTGATATCAGCACGGAACGAGCCTTCTGCCATGATGGCATCACTGATGCCTAGCCAAGTGACCAATTCATGAATGGTCTTGACATAAGCGACCGCCTCGCCAACCGAACGCATATCAGGCTCAGAGACGATTTCAATAAGCGGTGTGCCAGCACGGTTTAGATCCACGCCCGTCATGGCTGGCACAGCGTCATGCACCGATTTGCCCGCATCTTCTTCTAGGTGAGCACGGGTGATGCCGATGCGTTTGGTGTATTCGTCCTTTTGTCCTGCGTTGACTAGGATGTCAATATAGCCTTTGCCGACGATGGGATTTGCCATTTGGGTGGTTTGGTAGCCCTTTGGCAAATCAGGGTAAAAGTAGTTTTTGCGGTCAAAGGTATTGTACATACCCAGCTCAGCATTAACGCCTAGACCGAATTTGAGCGCACGCTCAATCACGCCTTCATTGAGCACGGGCAAAGCCCCCGGAAAACCCAAATCCACGATGGTGGCTTGGGTGTTCGGCTCTTGCCCAAAGGTGGTGGGGGCGTTTGAAAAGATTTTGCTGTCGGTGTTTAATTGGCAATGGATTTCAATACCAATCACGACTTCATAGCCGTCAATTAGGGGGGCTTGTTGGGTCATAAATTTTCCTATTCACTATAAAAATTTAATGGATTATAAAAATGGATAAATTTCTTTACCAATTTGTGCCATTATTTCATCTTTTTGATTTTTAAAACCAAGGGATTTACCATCATGGGGCTGGGTGATAAATAGGCTGATAAAATAAGGTTTATTATTTTCATTCCAAATCACAGCAATGATATTTTTTGATTCACTACCTGTGCCTGTTTTGTCGCCAATTCGCCAATTTTTTGGTAAATATTTTCTCAATAAATTATCAGCAACTTTATCGTTGATAAGCCAAGTTATCAACTGTTCTTTGCTTTGATTGGATAGGATATTGCCTACAATCAGTGCTTTTAGGCTTTTTGTGTAAGGAATTGGTTTTGCGGTATCACTGGTTTCACCATAATGTGAGCGATTTAATAAAGGTTCATTATTTGCCAGCACCATATCCGCCCCAATCTCTTTCAAAAATTGATTGAATGCAGTCAAACCCCCAATTTTATCCAACAAGATATTAGCAGAACCATTATCACTCAGTGTTATGGTAGCTTCGCACAATTCACTAATAGAAATTGGTTTATTCTCATCAAAGTATTTTTTACAGACAGGAGAATATTCTATCAAATCGCTTTCTTTAATGATGATTTTTTCGTTTAAATCCAATTTTTCTTTATCTACAAGTAATAATATATGACTTGCAATAAAGGCTTTAATGGTACTATTAACAGGAAAATATTCATTACCACGATGACTGGATAGTTCACCATTGTCAGCAATAATCGTCATACCAATTTTGGCATTAAATTTATTTTCCCAAATTGGCAATATCTCTTTTAATTTATTTTGTAATAAATTTGGATTGTTTGTTATCTTGTCATCGGGCAAATAATCATCAGACAAATTCGTTTTACATCCAGTTAATAAATTGCCAGAAAAAATAATAGGTAGTGCCAATAAGGTTTTTTGTAAAAAATGACGGCGTTGCATCATTATCCCCTTTTATTGTTTAGGATAAATTTATCATTTATCCCAAGTTCAAAATCACTTCACTAAATCCGCCATCTCTTGATGAAACTCGGTATTCGCCTGATAAATATGAGCGGTTTTTAATAGTTCGCTTTCCGCCCAATGCTTGCCAATGAGTTGTAAGCCTACAGGCAAACCGTTCGCTTGTCCCACAGGGTGCGATAGGGCGGGCAGACCTGCCAAGTTTACACCAATGGTATATACGTCAAGCAAATAAATGCTGGCAGGGTCAAGGCTTTCGCCCAATTTATAGGCAACCGTTGGGGCGGTGGGGCTGGCGATGATGTCGCATTTTTCAAACGCCTTTTTAAAGTCGTCCACGATGAGACGGCGAACCTTTTGGGCTTTGGTATAATAAGCGTCAAAATACCCTGCCGATAGGGCATAAGTCCCCATGATGATACGGCGTTGCACTTCTGCCCCAAAGCCTTCGGAGCGTGAACGGGTGTATAGGTCGTGCAAATCTTTGGGATTTTCACAGCGATAGCCAAAACGCACGCCGTCATAACGAGATAGGTTTGAGCTGGCTTCGGCAGGGGCAAGCAGATAATAAGTAGCAAGCGTTACCGCAGGGTCGGTGATGTCCACTTTCACGATTTCTGCTCCTAGCTCTTCGTATTTGGCTAGGGCGGTACGAATGGATTTTTCTACTTCGCTATCAAGACCTGCCCCAAAATATGCCTTTGCCACGCCAATTCTTAAGCCTGCCAAGGGTTTTTCTTGGCTAAGTTTGTTTTGGGCGTCGTGGATGGCGGTGATATAGTCAGGTGTATCAGTTTTGATGCTGGTGGCGTCTTTGGGGTCGTAGCCTGACATCGGTTGTAATAAATACGCACAATCTAGAGCAGATTTACCAAACGTACCTGCTTGGTCAAGGCTTGAGGCATAGGCAATCATGCCATAGCGAGAGACACGTCCATAGGTTGGCTTGATACCTGTAATCCCACAAAATGAAGCGGGCTGACGAATTGAGCCACCCGTATCAGAGCCTGTCGCCACAGGTACAAAGCCTGCTGCCACCGCTGCTGCCGACCCGCCTGACGACCCCCCTGGTACACGCCCCAAATCCCAAGGATTATGCACCGCTCCATAGTAGGATTTTTCGTTGTCCGAACCCATGGCAAATTCATCCATATTAAGCTTGCCAAGGCTTACCATGCCTGCCTTTTGGATATTTTCTACAATGGTGGCATTATAAGGCGAGACAAAGTTATAAAGCATTTTTGAGCCACAAGTGGTCAGTACCCCTTGAGTGCAAAAAATGTCTTTGTGTGCCATCGGAACGCCAAGCAAAGGACGGCTGTCGCCTTTGGCACGCAAGTCATCGGCAAGTTTGGCTTGCTTGCGAGCCAAATCGGCAGTTACGGTAATAAAGCTGTTAATTTCTTTATCAAAACTGTCAATGCGACTGAGTAGGTGGTCGGTGAGTTCAAGGCTAGAAAAGTCTTTGTTGGCAAGCCCTGTAATTATTTCTTGTACAGATAAAGTATGTAAATTTGACATAATAAACTACTTAAAAAATAAAGATAAATAAAATTAAGATAAAGAATGGATTATTCAATCACTTGTGGCACAAGGTATAAGCCATCTGCCGTGCTTGGTGCAACGGATTGATTGGCGGTGCGGTCAATGTCGGTGGTCGGCACATCGGCACGCAGGGTTTGGCTAGATTCGTGAATATTGGCAAGTGGGGCGACGCCGTCGGTATTGACCGAGCTTAAGATATCCATCATCGCTAGGATTTTGCTGATGTCTTTGGCGTAGTCGGCTGCTAGGTTGTCATCCACTTTTAGGCGTGCCAAATTGGCAACCGATAGGATGTCGTCCGAAGTAAGTTGGCTCATGGTTTTTCCTTGAGATAAAAATAAGAAAAAAATCAGCACCATTGTACCATAGCTTGCCATGAGTACAAAGTGATGGATAGAAATCTGCGCTGATGACGATTTGATTTGACCAAGTCTATGAAAAGGTGGATAATTGCCACACTTTTATCACCGACACTGGATTAACCCGCATGAACACAGCCACACGCCCAGCCATCATCCTAGCATCGACATCACCACGCCGTAGAGAGCTGCTTAGCCAAGCAGGGATTGAGTTTATGACGGTGGGTGTGGATATCGATGAATCGTGGCTGGCAGGCGAGACGGCAGATGCCTATATTCGCCGTATGGTGATGACCAAAGCTGATGCGGTGATGGCGGATGCGACTTTGCCAAGCGAGTGTATTGTCATCACTGCCGATACCATTGGTGTACTTGATGACGGTGAAGTCTTGACCAAACCTGTGGATCAGGCGGATGCCTATCGGATGTGGGATCGATTGTCGGATACGACGCATGAGATCTGGACGGCGGTGTGCTTGACACGATTATCACAGGGCGAACGCATAGATCGGCAGTATTTGTGCGAGCGTACCGAAGTTGAGTTTATCAAGCTTAGCGATACTGATAAAGCCAGCTATTGGCAGACAGGCGAGCCGCAGGATAAGGCAGGTGCATATGCCATCCAAGGCGGTGCAGCAGCATGGGTGAGTGCGATTCGTGGCAGCTATACCAATGTGGTTGGGTTGCCATTGGCACAAGTAGTTCAAAAAATCAAAGCAATGCAAGGCTTAGCTGTCGCCAATGATAGATCGATTAGCCATCATAATAAGCCCTAAGTCAGCCTTAATTTGCGTTCACCTTGCATAAATCGGCAATATCGCTTACTATAATCGATAGCGATAAAGAATTTGAAAATTATAAAAATTGAGTAAAAAATGTCAGAAGAGTTATTGATTAATTATACGCCGATGGAATCTCGGGTGGCGGTCTTGACTGATGGTGTGACGAGCGAAATACTGATCGAACGCCACCAAAAATTGGGCTTAGTGGGCAATATTTATCTAGGTACGGTGGTGCGAGTGCTACCAGGGATGCAGGCGGCGTTTGTGGATATTGGTCAGTCACGGACGGCATTTTTGCACGCCAATGATATGCAAAAACCCAAACGCATGAATGACAGCCCCGATGAGATTATCCAAACGCCGATCACACGCCTAGCCATTGCACACAGTCCAGCACAAAGCGGTGAGCTTGAGCAAGGACATAGTGCTGTCACTGATGTCAAATCACTGACCATTCCCAAAAAACCCACGCCAAGCACTGATTTGATCCAATATCGTCTCAGGGAAGGCGACCGTATTTTGGTACAAGTCATCAAAGATGAGCTTGGCACCAAGGGTGCGCGTTTGACCACCAATATCTCATTACCATCTCGCTATCTTGTGTATTTACCGACCAGTGATGAATATGTCGGTGTGTCAATCCGCATCGAAGAAAGTGACGAACGCACACGCCTAAAGAACGAATTGACCAAGTTATTACAATCGGCGAATCTCAAAGGCGGACTGATTGCCCGCACTGCCGCCGAAAAGGTGAGTGAGATTAAGCTTGAAGAAGATATCTATTATTTGGTGCAGTTGTGGCGGACGATTTTGACACGACAAGCTGCCGCCAAGCTACACTCAAACAAAAAATCTGAGCTGATCTATCAAGAGCTGTCCTTGCCATTTCGCTGTATCCGTGATTTGGTCAACGAAAAAACCACCAAGGTGCTGATCGACCACGAAGCGATCTATCATGAAGTGGCACATTTTGCCCGTGAATTTGTCCCATCGATTGCACCGATGGTCACGCATTATGCAGGCGAAGTGCCATTATTTGACTTATATCGTGTCGAAGAAGATGTCCAAAATGCCCTAAAACGCCGTGTTGATCTCAAATCTGGTGGCTATCTGATTATCGATCAAACCGAAGCGATGACCACCATTGATGTCAATACAGGCTCATATGTCGGCGCACGTTCGCTCGAAGATACAGTCTATAAGACCAATCTAGAAGCCACACAAGTCATCGCAAGGCAGATTCGCCTAAGAAACTTGGGCGGGATTATTATTCTAGATTTCATTGATATGCTCGAAGAAGCACACCGAGCAGATGTCTTGGCAAGCTTGCAAGAACAGCTGTCATATGACTATGCCAAAACCAATATCACGCAGGTTAGTGAGCTTGGATTGGTTGAGATGACACGCAAGCGCACCCGAGAGTCGCTACCACAACAGCTGTGCGAGCCATGCCCCGTCTGTGAAGGCAAGGGCTATATCAAGACCGCAGAGACTGTCTGCTTTGAGATATTTCGTGAGATCATGCGTTATGCACGCACCTTTAATGCCCCACGCCAGTTTACTGTCATCGCCCACGGTGCAGTGATTGAGCTGATGCTATCAAGTGAAGCCAACACCGTCGCTGATTTGGAATATTTGATTGGTAAACCCATCCGTTTTGAGATAGAGCCATTATATCAACAAGAGCAATATAACATCGCATTAGATTGATTTTATTTATTAAAAAAATATTTTTTTATAAATAATTTTAATGGGAAAATGCCAATTTTACCCAATATTTATCAAAAAATTAACATAGTAAAAATTAATAAATCGTATAACAATGACAAAAATAATGGTCAAAAATTGTACAATAGACACGCTTTGTTAGTCTTTTGTAAAATCATTCAAAAACTTGGCAAAAATTGCACAAAAAGCCAATAAATACCTTGCATTGTGCCAATTTTCGTGTATAATACACGCCATCATTGTATTGCGTTGCGCTTTTGATGGCACACATTGCCAAATAAATCAAAAGTTTACTTCATGAATGAACCAAAGTTCAACAGTTGAGGAAGTACCAAGTCAACGCCACAGCCGAAGCATCGTTTTTGGCACTATTGAACAAAACACCCCTGCTACCAGCATTCTTATGCAAGGTTGGCAGGGATAGGATTATTTTGTTTTCAGCTTTTCGAGAACAAATTTTAACGGTTTAACTGAAGTCTAAAACGCAATAAACGCATAGATGGAAGTTTATAAAGCACTTAATTAGGAGCTTGTTGGCATGGCTAACCAGAGAATCCGTATCCGACTAAAATCGTTCGACCATCGTCTGATTGACCAGTCGGCACAAGAGATTGTCGATACTGCAAAGCGTACAGGTGCACAAGTTTGCGGTCCTGTACCGTTGCCGACTCGTATTGAGCGGTTCAACGTATTGACATCACCACACGTCAACAAAGACGCTCGTGACCAGTACGAAATTCGCACCCATAAGCGTATGATCGACATCGTGCAACCAACTGACAAAACTGTCGATGCACTGATGAAGCTAGATCTAGCTGCTGGTGTTGATGTTCAGATCGCTTTGGGCTAATGAACATAAGTCTGGTTTGAACTATTAACTTTTAATATAAATGAGGTCTAAAATGGCGATTGGTTTAGTCGGTAAAAAATGCGGCATGACCCGAGTCTTCACTGAAGCAGGCGTTTCAATCCCTGTGACAGTAGTTGAGGTTGATGCCAACCGCATCTCGCAAATCAAAACAGTAGACACCGATGGCTATAACGCGATTCAGATCACCACAGGTGAGCGTCGTGACAGCCGCGTAACTGCTGCTCAAAAAGGACACTTCGCAAAAGCTGGCGTAGCCGCTGGTCGTGGTGTTTGGGAATTCCGCGCAGAAGAAGCTGACCTAGAAGGTCGCGAAGTTGGCGGCAATATCCTAGCTGATATCTTTGAAGTTGGTCAGTTGGTTGATGTGACTGGTCAAAGCAAGGGTAAAGGTTTCCAAGGTGGTGTGAAGCGTCACAACTTCCGCACCCAAGACGCAACTCACGGTAACTCTGTTTCTCACCGTGTATTGGGTTCTACAGGTCAAAACCAAACCCCAGGTCGCGTTTTCAAAGGCAAAAAAATGCCAGGTCAAATGGGTAACAAGCGTGTTACTGTTCAAGGCTTGGAAATTGTTTCAGTTGACGCCGAAAAAGGTGTACTAGTCATCAAGGGTGCTGTTCCAGGTGCCAACGGTGGCGATGTTATCGTACGTCCGTCAGTTAAAGCCTAAGGGGATTAAACGTGAATTTAAAAACTGTTACAGGTGCAGCGGTTGAGCTTTCTGAGGTCGCATTCGGCCGTGAGTTCAATGAAGCCTTGGTACACCAAGTAGTTACCGCTTATTTGGCTGGTGCTCGTCAAGGTACTCGTGCACAAAAAACTCGTGGCGAAGTTTCTGGCGGTGGCAAAAAGCCATGGCGTCAAAAAGGTACTGGCCGTGCACGCGCTGGTTCTATCCGTAGCCCTATCTGGGTTGGCGGTGGTCGTGCATTCGCTGCTAAGCCACAAGACTGGTCGCAAAAAGTGAACCGTAAAATGTACCGTGGTGCAATGCAATGCATCCTAGCTGAGCTAGTGCGTCAAGAGCGTTTGGTATTGGTTGATGACATCACTGTTTCTTCACCAAAAACCAAAGAATTGGTTGCTAAATTGGCTGACCTAAACGCACCGCGTGCATTGATCGTAACTCACGAAGTTGACGAAAACTTGTACCTAGCTGCACGCAATATCCCATATGTGAATGTATTGGGTACTCGTGAAGTTGATCCAGTAAGCTTGGTTTCTTTTGACAAAGTAATTATGACTGTTGAAGCAGCCAAACAATTTGAGGAGACACTTGCATGAGCAACGCAAGACTATATCAGGTACTAAAAGCACCTGTATTTTCAGAAAAATCTCAACGCCTAGGCGATACCCTTGGTGTGCAGGTTTTCAAAGTTGATGGCAAAGCTACCAAAAAAGAAATCAAACAAGCTGTTGAGCTAATGTTTGAAGGTGTTGAAGTTGTTAAAGTAAACACGCTAAACATCAAAGGCAAAACTAAGCGTTTTGGCCGTGTTGTTGGTAAGCGTAACGACATCAAAAAAGCGTATGTAACCCTAAAAGCTGGTTCAGACGTACAAATCGGTGCTGGTGAAGAAATCACTAGTGAAACAGCGACTAACGAATAAGGATTAACAAAATGCCTATCGTAAAAGCAAAACCTACATCACCAGGTCGCCGCTTTGTTGAAAAAGTAGTGCATCCACACCTTTACAAAGGTCGTCCATATGCACCGCTTGTTGAATCAAAAGCTAAAACTGGTGGTCGTAACAACAACGGTCGTATTACTACTCGCCACATCGGTGGTGGTCATAAGCAACACTATCGTCTAGTTGACTTCAAACGCAACAAAGATGGTATCCCAGCTGTTGTTGAGCGTATCGAATACGATCCAAACCGTACCGCGCACATCGCACTACTTAAGTATGCTGACGGTGAGCGTCGCTACATCATCGCGCCAAAGAAATTGAGCGTAGGTGATCAAGTAGTATCAGGTGAAGCAGCACCAATCCGTCCAGGTAACTGCTTGCCACTTAAAAATATTCCTGTTGGTACCGTGATCCACAACATCGAACTAAAAATCGGCAAAGGCGCGCAAATCGCTCGTTCAGCTGGTGCAGCAGTTCAGTTGCTAGGTCGTGATGGTGCTTATGTGATCGTTCGTTTGCGTTCAGGTGAAACTCGCCGTATCCACGCTAACTGCCGTGCGGTTATCGGTGAAGTATCAAACACTGAAAACAACCTAAAATCACTAGGTAAAGCAGGTGCAGCGCGCTGGCGTGGTGTTCGTCCTACCGTTCGTGGTACTGCGATGAACCCAATTGACCACCCACACGGTGGTGGTGAAGGCCGTAACTTCGGTAAGCACCCAACCAGCCCATGGGGTCAGAAAGCTAAGGGTCTTAAGACTCGTTCTAACAAGCGTACTGACAGTATGATCATCCGTCGCCGTCGTGCCAAGAAATAAAGGAAAAGTTTCATGCCTCGTTCATTGAAAAAAGGTCCATTTATCGATGCGCATTTGTTTGCCAAGGTTGAAGATGCTCTAGAAAGCAACAACCGCAAACCGATCAAAACTTGGTCACGTCGCTCGATGATTCTACCACAAATGGTAGGTCTAACCATCTCAGTTCACAACGGCCGCACTCATGTGCCAGTTATCGTGAACGAACAAATGGTTGGTCACAAACTAGGTGAATTCGCTCCGACCCGTTCATATCGCGGTCATGGCGTTGATAAGAAATCTAAGAGATAAGGTGCTACCATGGAAGTAACTGCAAAATTACGTGGTGCCGCCATTTCGGCACAAAAAGTAAGATTGGTTGCGGACGAAGTTCGTGGTAAATCAATCGAGCGTGCTTTAGACATTCTTACCTTCAGCAACAAAAAAGGTGCTAAATTGGTTAAGAAATGCCTTGAATCAGCGATCGCAAACGCTGAGCACAACAATGGTCTTGACATCGACAAGCTTCGTGTTAGCACCATCTATGTTGATGAAGGCATCACTTTGAAGCGTATTATGCCCCGTGCCAAGGGTCGTGCTGATCGCATCAGCAAACGCACTTGCCATATCACTGTTAAAGTAGGGGAATAATCATGGGTCAAAAAGTACATCCAATTGGTATCCGTCTAGGCGTGATCAAAAAGCACAACGCTAACTGGTATGCAAGTCCAAAGCAGTACTCTGAGTATCTGCTAAACGACTTCCAAGTTCGTGCTTTCCTACGCAAAAAACTTGAAGGTGCAATGGTAAGTCACATCAATATCGAGCGTCCGACTGGTGCAGCAAAAATCACCATTCACAGTGCTCGTCCTGGTGTCATCATTGGTAAAAAAGGCGAAGACATCGAAAGCCTACAAAAAGAGCTAACCAAGTTGATGGGCGTACCTGCACAGGTTAACATCCAAGAGATCACTTCACCAGACCTAGACGCTCGTCTAGTAGCTGAAGGTATCTCAAGCCAGCTTGAGCGTCGTGTGATGTTCCGCCGTGCGATGAAGCGCGCTGTCCAAAACAGCATGCGTGCTGGCGCACAAGGTATCAAAGTTGAGCTATCTGGTCGTCTAGGCGGTGCTGAGATCGCTCGTACTGAGTGGTATCGTGAAGGTCGTGTGCCACTACACACACTTCGTGCCGATATCGATTATGCATCAGTTCGTGCAGAAACCACTTACGGCACTATCGGTGTGAAAGTCTGGATCTTCCGTGGTGAAATCCTAGACGGTATGAACAGTGCTTACAACCCAGTGGTTGAAGACAAAGCACGCGCTCCAAAACGCCGTGGCCGTACTAACCGCCGCAACACAGACAGAGGTTAAGATATGTTACAACCAAAACGTACCAAGTTTCGCAAAATGCATAAAGGTCGTAACACTGGCCTAGCCCAGCGTGGTAACACCGTCGCTTTTGGTGAAATTGGTCTAAAATCTATCGGTCGTGGTCGTATGACTGCTCGTCAAATCGAAGCTGCTCGTCGTACCATCACTCGTCGCATTAAGCGTGGCGGTAAAATCTGGATCCGTGTATTCCCAGACAAGCCAATTACCGAAAAACCATTGGAAGTTCGTATGGGTAAAGGTAAAGGTCCTGTTGAGTACTGGGTAGCAGAAATCAAGCCAGGGAAAATGCTATATGAAATCCAAGGTGTAAGCGAAGAGCTAGCTCGTGAAGCGCTAACGCTAGCGGCTGCTAAGCTTCCATTTAAGACCACCATTGTTAAACGGACGATTATGTAATGAAAACCAACGAATTACGCGAAAAATCAGTAGATGAGTTGGCTCAATTGCTTGACGAAAAGCAACTTGACGCATTTCGTCTGCGCATGGCAAAAGCAACGGGTCAGCTTGGCAACACTCACGAAATCAAAGCAAATCGTCGTACGATCGCTAAGATTTTGACTTTGATCAACGAAAAACAAAGAGGTGATGCATGAGCGAGAACACCACTCAAGAAGTTGGCGTTGTAACTGGTAAAGTGATCAGCAACAAGATGGATAAATCTATCGTGGTGTTGGTTGAGCGCCAAATCCGTCACCCAATGTATGGCAAGCAAGTTCGCCGTTCTACGAAGCTAAAAGCTCACGACGAGAACAATGTATGCCAAGAAGGTGATATTGTACGCATCAAAGAAACCCGTCCATTCTCAAAGACCAAAACTTGGACTTTGGTGGATGTGGTTGAAACTGCTGTAAAAATTTAAGTTAGTTGCAATTTAAGCCATTTGCGAGTATAATATGCATCCTTTAGATGTATATCCGTCTGCAAGGACGGCAAATGGCTTTTATTGCTTTATTTATTATTGGAGTAATGCGATGATTCAGACTGAAACAATGCTGGAAGTTGCAGATAACAGTGGTGCAAGACGTGTTCAGTGCATTAAAGTACTGGGCGGCTCACATCGTCGTTATGCATCTGTTGGCGACATCATCAAAGTAACAGTGAAAGAAGCGATTCCGCGTGGCCGTGTTAAAAAAGGTGACGTGATGAATGCGGTTGTAGTTCGTACCAAAAAAGGCGTGCGTCGCCCAGATGGTTCAGTGCTTCGTTTCGACGACAATGCTGCTGTATTGTTGAACAATAACAAAGCGCCGATCGCTACTCGTATTTTTGGACCTGTTACTCGTGAACTGCGCGGTGAACAATTTATGAAAATTGTATCACTAGCACCAGAAGTACTGTAATTGTATTAGAGGCTTATTATGGCAAAGTTACGTAAAGGCGACACCGTGGTTGTGATTGCTGGCAAAGACAAAGGCAAGCAAGGCACAATTTTGGCGGTGAAAGCAGACCGTGTAAAAGTTGAAGGCGTTAATATTGTAACCAAACACCAAAAACCTAACCAAATGCTAGGTAAAGAAGGTGGCATCATTAAGCAAGAAGCTTTCCTACACATTTCAAATGTTGCGATTTATAACGCAAACACCCAAAAAGCAGATCGTGTTGCTTACCAAGTGAACAGTGATGGCAAAAAAGAGCGCATCTATCGTTCAACTGGTGAAGTAGTGGCGACTGCATAAGAGACTAAGGGTATATAGTAATGGCAAGATTAAAATCATTATACAATGACAAGCTAAAGCAGCAAATCAAAGACGAGCTGGGCTTAGAAAATGTCATGCAAGTGCCAAAAATCACCAAAATCACTCTAAACATGGGTGTTGGTGGTGCAGCACAGGATAAAAAACTACTAGAAGGTGCTTTGGCAGACATGACCGCGATCGCTGGTCAAAAACCTGTTGTGACTAAAGCACGCAAATCAGTTGCTGGCTTTAAAATTCGTGAAGAATGGCCGATTGGCTGTAAAGTTACTTTGCGCGGCGAGCAAATGTACGAATTCTTAGATCGCTTAATTGCCATTGCAATTCCGCGTATTCGTGACTTCCGTGGTTTCTCTGCCAAAGCATTTGATGGTCGTGGTAACTATTCACTAGGTATTAAAGAGCAGATCGTTTTTCCTGAAGTTGATTTTGATAAAATCGATCGCATTCGTGGTTTGGATGTTACCATCACCACTACCGCAGCAGACGATGATCAAGGTCGTGCATTGCTAAAAGCATTCGGCTTCCCATTCAGATAAGGTAAAACGTTATGGCTAAAAAGAGCATGATTAATCGCGAACTAAAGCGCGAAAAAACCGTTGCTAAGTATGCAGAAAAGCGTGCACAGCTTAAGGCGATCATCAGCGATGTTAACGCAAGTGAAGAAGAGCGCCTAGATGCTATGTTGGCTCTACAAGCATTGCCACGCAACTCATCACCAGTGCGTTTGCGCAATCGTTGTGGTGTGACTGGTCGTCCACACGGCTATTTCCGTAAATTTGGTCTATCACGCAACATGCTGCGTCTATATGTAATGCAAGGCGATGTGCCTGGCGTTCGTAAAGCCAGCTGGTAATAAGGAGTTACGCTATGAGTATGCAAGATCCAGTTGCCGACATGCTAACTCGCATTCGCAACGCACAATCAAGAAATAAACCATCTGTACAAATGCCAGCATCAAAGCTACGCAAATCAATCGCTGACTTGTTGGTTGCTGAGGGCTATCTAACTTCAGCTGAAGTAGCTGAAGCTGAAAACGGCAAAAAAGTATTGACCATCGAATTGAAGTACTACCAAGGTAAAGGCGTTATCGAGCAATTGAAACGCTATAGCCGTCCTGGTCTTCGTCAATACCGTGGTAAAGATGAGCTACCAAGCGTCAAAAAGGGCCTTGGTGTTGCCATCATCTCTACCAGTAAAGGCATCATGAGCGACCGTGCTGCTCGTGCTGCAGGTATCGGTGGTGAGGTAATTGCACTAGTTGCTTAATGCGCTGCGCAATACTTACAAAAAAATTACATCTAGGCTTTACTCATTAGCTCAGATGTGTTAAACTAGCAGGCTTTAATGCCTGTTAGTTTTTTTGTGGCCATCCAACACTGTGTTGGATGGTGTAATTTTAATTTGAAGGAAAATTCCTATGTCTCGTGTGGCTAAAGCCCCAGTAACGCTACCAGCGGGTACCAGCGTTACTTTGAACGATCGGCAGGTTGAAGTCAAAGGCAAAAACGGTACATTGTCTTTGAGCCTGCATGAATTGGTCGAGCTAAAACAAGAAGATGGTGTTGTAACACTATCTCCAGTTGCTGATACCAAAGAAGCGTGGATGCACACTGGTACAGTCCGTGCACTACTAAACAATATGGTGAAAGGTGTGAGCGAAGGCTTCGAGCGTCGCCTACAACTGATCGGTGTTGGTTATCGTGCACAAGTTGCAGGTAACAAAGTAAACCTAAGCCTTGGTTTTTCTCACCCAATCGAGTACACCCTACCTGAAGGTGTCACAGCAGAAAGCCCAAGCCAAACTGAAATCGTACTAAAATCAAGCGATAAACAAAAACTTGGCCAAGCAGCTGCTAAAATTCGTAGCTTCCGTCCACCAGAGCCATATAAAGGCAAAGGTGTTCGCTATAGCGATGAAGTGGTTCTTCGTAAAGAAGCTAAGAAAAAGTAAGGTAGGTAAATATGTTTGATAAAAAATCAGCACGCCTACGCCGTGCCAAAAAAACTCGTGCACACATCCGTCACTTGGGTGTGAATCGTTTGACTGTGACTCGTACACCGCGCCACATCTATGCACAAATCATCTCACCAACTGGTGGCGTGGTTGTCGCTCAAGCTTCTACTTTAGATTCAACTTTGCGTTCTGGCGCAACGGGTAATGTTGAAGCAGCCAAAGCTGTTGGTGCGCTTATCGCAGAACGCGCAAAAGCTGCTGGTATCACTAAAGTTGCATTTGACCGCAGTGGTTTTAAATATCATGGCCGCGTAAAAGCACTAGCTGACGCTGCTCGCGAAAACGGATTGGAGTTCTAATCATGGCAAAAGTTGAACAAACTGACGGTTTGGTAGAAAAATTGGTTGCCGTTGACCGTGTAGCAAAAGTTGTTAAAGGTGGTCGCATTTTCTCTTTCACAGCATTGACTGTTGTGGGTGATGGTAACGGCCGTGTTGGCTTTGGCCGCGGTAAAGCGCGTGAAGTGCCAGCTGCAATCCAAAAAGCCCTAGAAGCTGCTAAGCGCAATATGATCACAGTGGACTTGGATGGCACCACCATTCAACACCCAATTAATGCGCGTCACGGTGCATCTAAAGTATACATGCAACCTGCATCAGAAGGTACCGGTGTTATTGCTGGTGGTGCGATGCGTGCAGTGCTTGAAGTTGCCGGTGTACAAAATGTATTGGCAAAGTGCTACGGCTCTACCAATGCTGCAAACGTTGTACAAGCGACTTTTAAAGGTCTGCGTGACATGACTTCTCCAGAACAAGTTGCTGCTAAGCGCGGTAAATCTGTTGAAGAAATTTTGGGCTAAGCATAGGTGAGTTACGATGAAAAAAATGAAAGTTACTCAAATTAAGTCGAGCGCCCATCGCTTGGCAAGCCATAAAGCTTGTCTTAAAGGCCTGGGACTTCGTCGCATCGGTCATACTGTAGAAGTGGAAGATACCCCATCTACTCGCGGTATGGTAAATCGTGTAATTTACATGGTTAAAGTGGAGGAAGCGTAATGGGTCTTAAACTTAACGAATTATCACCAGCAGTTGGTGCTAAGAAAAAAGCACTACGCCGTGGCCGTGGTATCGGCTCTGGCATCGGTAAAACTGGTGGCCGTGGTATCAAAGGTCAAACTTCTCGTTCTGGCTCAAGCATTCCTGCAGGTTTTGAAGGCGGTCAAATGCCAATTTACCGCCGTCTGCCAAAATTTGGTTTCACCTCTAAGATTGCAATGACGACAGCTGAAGTACGCCTGTCTGAACTGAACAAAATCGAAGGCGATGTGGTTTCTGTAGAAACCTTGAAAGCTGCGAACATCATTCGTGGTGATATGAAGCGTGCTCGCATCATTCTATCAGGTGAAGTGACTCGTGCATTGACCTTTAAAGGCGTAAAAGTAACTAAAGGTGCAAAACAAGCAATCGAAGCTGCTGGTGGCAGCGTCGAGGAGTAATTTATGTCTAAGCAGTCAGCATCTCGATCTGGCATCCCTTTAAATCCATTTGCCTTCATTCGTAAGTATGATGAGCTTTGGACTCGCATGATGTTTTTGCTGGGGGCGCTGATTGTTTATCGACTTGGTTCTCACATACCTGTACCAGGTATGAATCCAGTTTCTCTAGCCAACTTTTTCCAGAGTAATAGCAATACCTTTTTGGGTATGTTTAACATGTTCTCTGGTGGCTCATTGGAGCGAATGTCTATCATGGCGCTGGGCATTATGCCATACATTTCTGCATCGATTGTCGTGCAGATGATGTCAGCAATCATCCCATCGCTTGAGGCATTAAAGAAAGAAGGTGAGTCTGGACGCCGAACTCTGAATAAATACACGCGTCAAGGCACGTTGGCTTTGGCTTTTGTGCAGGCAGTGGGTATGTCAACAGGTCTGATTGCAGGCGGTTTGACACTGACGACAGGATTAAGTTTTTATATTCCTGCGGTAACCTCGCTGGTTGCAGGTTCGATGTTTTTGATGTGGCTGGGTGAGCAAATCACTGAACGCGGCGTTGGTAATGGCATTTCTATGTTGATTTTGGCCAGCATCATCGCCAGCGCGCCAGGGATGATTTCACAAGCTTTCAGCCAAAACATGAATCTGATTGTTATGTTGTTATTTGCTGTTTTGGGCATCGCTGTAACTGCGGCCATTGTCTTTATTGAGCGAGCTCAGCGCCGAGTGCCTGTGAATTACGCTCAAAAGCAGCAACAAGGTCGAAAGGTCTATATGCAACAACAATCGCACCTGCCACTAAAAATCAATATGGCTGGTGTCATTCCTGCGATTTTTGCCAGCTCTTTGCTATTGGTGCCTGCAAGCTTGGGTCAGTGGACGACAGTGAATGAAAATCCAACTTTGACTCAGCAAATTATTCAGAACATTACTCTGGTGCTGCAACCAGGACAGCCTCTGTATCTACTGCTTTTTGGCGTGATGATCATCTTTTTCTGTTATTTTTATACAGCGTTGATGTTTAATCCAAAAGAAGTTGCAGAAAATCTTAAACGCAGTGGCGCATATATTCCCGGGATTCGACCTGGCCAGCAGACCAAGCGATATTTAGACTTTGTTTTGAACCGACTGACTTTTATTGGTGCGATGTACATGACCATCATTTGCTTAATGCCAATGGTGATTCAAACATGGTTTAATGTGCCAATTCCGTTGGGCGGTGCATCTTTATTGATTATGGTTGTTGTCTTGATGGACTTTATTGCTCAATTACAAGCGCATCTGATGACCCATCAGTATCATAATCAAACATTAATCAAATCATCACAACCGTGATGAATCGTAGGAGCGTGACATGAAAGTTCAAGCATCTGTCAAAAAAATCTGTGGTAGCTGCAAAATCGTTCGCCGTAAAGGTAAAGTTCTTGTGATTTGCAGTGCTGAACCACGCCACAAGCAGCGTCAAGGTTAATTTTACAAATTAATACTTGATATTTGGTAGCGGATAATGTATTATCCGCTTCTTGCCATGCTATCATTTTTGATAGCAGTTAAAACACTTAGCAAATGCATACGCATTTGTGCTAATGGAGAGAAATCAATGGCTCGTATTGCCGGTGTAAACATTCCGGACAACAAACATGCTGTGATTTCGCTAACTTACATTTTTGGTGTTGGCCGTACTACTGCTAAGCAAATCCTTGCTAAAGTCGGTATCGCTGAAACCACCAAAATTGGTTCGTTAGATGATTCACAACTTGATGCTGTCCGTGCAGAAGTTGCAAACTACACAGTTGAAGGTGACCTTCGTCGTGAAGTTTCAATGAACATCAAGCGTTTGGTCGATCTTGGTTGCTATCGCGGTCTTCGCCACCGTCGTGGTCTGCCAGTCAATGGTCAACGCACTAAAACTAACGCGCGTACCCGTAAAGGTCCACGCAAAGCAATTAAAAAGTAACTAACTTAGGAAGCTAAAAGATGGCAAAAGACACTCGTAGCCGCAAAAAAGTGGCTCGTCGTTCGGTATCTGAAGGTATCGCCCACATTCATGCGTCTTTTAATAACACCATTGTAACGATTACTGATCGTCAAGGTAATGCATTGGCTTGGGCCACTTCTGGTGGACAAGGCTTCCGCGGTTCACGCAAATCTACACCATTTGCTGCACAGGTTGCAGCTGAAGTGGCTGGTAAAGCTGCTCAAGAAACTTATGGTGTGAAGAATGTTGATGTCTTGGTGAAAGGTCCAGGACCAGGTCGTGAGTCTGCGGTTCGTGCATTAGGTGCATTGGGTTATAAAATTAACAGCATCAGCGATGTCACCCCAATTCCACACAACGGCTGCCGCCCACCTAAGAAGCGCCGCGTTTAAGGAGATCGACTTATGGCCCGTTATATTGGTCCAAAACTAAAACTATCACGTCGTGAAGGCACTGATCTTCAATTGAAATCAGGCGTAAAACCTTTTGATGTGAAAACAAAAAAAGCAGGTCGTGTACCTGGTCAGCATGGCAACAGCCAGAACAAAACTTCTGAATACGCATCACAGCTTCGCGAAAAACAAAAAGTTAAGCGCATGTATGGTGTTCTAGAGCGTCAGTTCTCTAACTACTATAAAGAAGCTGCTCGTCAGCGCGGTGCAACTGGTGAAAACCTACTAGTAACTCTAGAGCGTCGTCTTGACAATGTGGTTTATCGTATGGGCTTTGGCGCTACTCGTGCAGAAGCGCGTCAATTGGTTAGCCACCGTGCGATCATGCTTAAAAAAGCTGGCCGTGATGAGTTTGTTCGTGTAAACATTCCATCAATCCAAGTTCAAGACGGTGATGTGATTGCTGTTCACGAAAAATCAAAAGAACAACTTCGTATCAAAAACGCAGTTGAACTTGCGACCCAACGCGGTATTCCTGCATGGTTGGAAGTTGATCACAGCAAACTACAAGGCACTTTCAAATCTGCGCCAGAGCGCAGCGAATTGCCAGCTGAAATCAACGAAAACTTGATTGTTGAGCTATATTCTAAATAATCCGAACTAATTCGAGGTGACACTATGACAAATGCAACTGAGTTTCTTACACCGAGCGCCATCAATGTGGATACGGTTAATGAAACGACTGCAAAGGTCACGCTCGAGCCGTTAGAACGCGGTTTTGGGCATACCTTGGGTAATGCTCTGCGCCGCATTCTACTTTCTTCATTATCTGGCGCTGCAGTGATTGAAGCTGAGATTGAGGGTGTGGACCATGAGTATTCTACCCTTGAAGGCTTGCAAGAAGATGTATTGGATCTTCTGCTAAACCTAAAATCTTTGGCCATTATTTTGCACGACCAAAATGAAGCTTATTTGACTTTGGATAAAAAGGGTGCTGGCGTTGTCACTGCTGCCGACCTTGAACTGCCACACAATGTTGAAATCGCCAATCCAAATTTGGTGCTAGGTACATTGAGTGAGCGTGGCCACTTGAAGATGCGTCTTCGCGTGGTAACAGGCCGCGGCTATGAACCTGCTAATCAGCGTCGTGAAGATGCCAACTCTAAGATCATTGGTCGCTTGAAGCTTGATGCAAGTTTCAGCCCAATCATCCGAGTGGCCTATGATGTCGAAAATGCGCGTGTAGAACAACGCACTGATCTTGATAAGCTAATTATCGAGCTTGAGACCAACGGCACGATTGATCCAGAAGAAGCCATTCGTAAAGCTGCGACTATTCTACAACAGCAAATCGCTATCTTTGTAGATCTAGAAGCAGAAGAAGCGCCTGAGCCTATCAAAGAAAAAGAAGAGATCGACCCTGTACTACTTCGTCCAGTGGATGATCTTGAGCTAACGGTTCGTTCGGCTAACTGTTTGAAAGCTGAAAACATTTATTACATCGGTGATTTGGTACAGCGTTCAGAAACTGAACTGCTTAAGACACCAAATCTAGGTAAGAAATCATTGACCGAGATCAAAGATGTATTGGCATCTAAGAATCTTGAGCTTGGTATGCGTCTGGACAACTGGCCACCAAGCGATTTGCGTGTCGATGATCGTTTTTCTTATCGTAGCCGCTAATTTTAAGGATACTTGACCATGCGACATCGTAAAAGCGGAGTCAAGCTGGGTCGCACCAGCAGCCATCGTAAGGCTATGTTCCAGAACATGACTAACTCATTGTTCGAGCATGAGCTAATCAAAACCACTTTGCCAAAAGCAAAAGAGCTTCGCCGCGTTGCTGAGCCACTAATCACTTTGGCTAAAGAAGACAGCGTTGCAAATCGTCGTCTAGCATTCAGCCGTATGCGTAACAAAGATATGGTTGGTAAACTATTTGCCGAGCTTGGTCCTCGCTACCAAACTCGTCCAGGTGGTTACCTGCGTATCATCAAGTGCGGTTTCCGTGATGGTGACAATGCACCTATGGCATATGTAGAGCTCGTTGATCGTCCATAATCAACGCCCTGATGCAAAAAACCCTGATTATTTAATCAGGGTTTTGTTTTGTCTATGATTTTAAAAGTCAATTTGTGCGTCACCTTGGTTTAGCACAATGACAGATCCATCAGTGAGATTGACCAGTGTCGGTTCGCTTTGCATAATTTCTCCGCCATTTATATAACCATCCACCAGATTTTCTACTGCCATTTCAACTTCATAACTACTGCTATAGCTGAGCGGCTCATCATCAATGATGATAGGTAAACTGACAAATGCTTCGCCAAGCTTTTCTACTAAGGCTCGTTCGATGGCTGTGGCTGCTTGTCGTACGGTGATGGTTTTGCTTTTGTCATCAATGAATTTTTTGGGCGTAAGCTTTGTGGGCGCTAAAGCAAAATCAATGCCAGTGCCAAGCTTTGACTTCATAATACGATGAGCAAAATTATCAATGTCGGCATATTGGGCGATGTGGCTTAAATCTTGGCAGATGAGCACGGCGTGTGTTGCTGTTTGATAATTGCCCATGCGTGCCGCTTGCAGATACGCATCTTTGGCGCTAAGGCTCATGGCAAGTTGATACCCGTGCTGACTGGGATAGACGATGAGTTCATCGTTTGTGAAAGCTGTGATGATTTGGCTTAAGATGCGCTCTTGTGGGTTGTCGGGATGTAGGTAATAGGTGATCATGCTGCCTCACTTGATGGGTTGATAAAATGTTGGGTGGCTGAGCGTCAAAAATACCCACAGTAGCCTGCGCGCATCTCTGGGCAAGGTATTGGGTGTGTGTAAATAACTTAGTGCCTTGGCATAGACATCTTGGGCAAAGGTGCTTTTGGAAGTATCAAAATCGGCATTGAGATTATCCTGTGAGACATAAAAATAGCGATCAAGTGCCAGACTTAACAGACATTCGATGGCCTGTGGCTTGATTTCTACCTGCTCAAATACTGCTTGCGTTTGCTCATTTCTGCCATCAGCTTCGTACCAATAGCCAAAGTCATTCAGTGTACGTCTGTGTTTACCCGCTACACACCAATGGCTAATCTCATGCAAGGCACTTTGAAAAAACCCATGTGCAAATTCGATGCGAGCAACATCGTGCGTATCAGCTGGGAAATATTCAGGTTCGCCATCACCCCGCACGAGCCGTGTCGGGATCTGATCAAGCTGATCATTATTAAATAAATCATCAAATAGCTCAATCAGCCACTTTGTCAGCGTAGCATCATTGCTGACATCTGCCTTGATGGCTTGCCAAGTTTGATAATATCTTTGCCATGCATCATCGCTGATTTGTGCAAATAATAGATGGCCATCGCCAATCGGCGCACTTTGCTCATGAAACTTACGCCACAGCTGTTGAATGGCTTCGGCGTGCTTGGCATCACTGGCGGCGGTGTTGTTATCAATATCGGGCGAGAGTCTGTTAAAATCTATCATCAGAATCGAATCTTAAAATGACTATTATAATCGCTTTAGGCATTTTGGTTAAGAAATTTTACTTTTGAAATCATTAAAAATATGCCATAATGCCAACCTACCCCAAGATTTTAATGATTATGACACAGACGCACAAACACCCAGATAATCAAACCCTACCCAATAACATCTTGCTTGAAAAATGGGCGGACATTGGCTTTCATTGGCAGGGGGCCATCGGCATTGATGAGTTGCCACGACTAAGCGAACAGACTGTCGGTGGTGGCAGCTTGCACGCACTTGTTGATTTGGCAAAACAAGATGGCGTATTGTGGCTATCGTATCAAGTGACAGGTGGTGTTAGCGTCGGCTGTCAGCGTTGCCTTGAGCCATTAAGCATTGATTTGTCTGGCGAGTATCGATTGGCATTATTAAACGATGAGAGCGAAATCGGCTTAATTGATGGTGCTGAATATGTGCTGATTGATGAGCTTGGTGAATCAGCTCGCAGATTATTGCCCATCAAAGATTTGCTAGAAGATGAGTTGATGTTGGCATTGCCATTATCGCCGCGCCACGAGGATTGTGATATGCTGGTGGAGAGTGCTGGTGATGAAATCGAAGAAGAAGTACAAGAAAATCCATTCGCTGCTTTGGCGGCATTAAAAGGTAAATTATCTTAATATCAATCACTTAGCAAAATTTATATCGTGTTAGGCAGAATTTTGATGAAAAGTTTTGTAAATTTTTGCGATTAGGCTTTGAAATTTGCAAGATTTTTGCGTATAATACAGCGTTTATTGTGCATAGGTCTATGATGGACGGCGATTGATGCTTAATCGCATTGACACAAATTGACAAAGACGCACGAACCGTTTATTTCTTGATGGGCAAAACTGCCCACTGACTTAATTAGGAGCTATCATGGCAGTTCAACAAAACCGCAAGAGCCGCTCACGCCGTGACATGCGTCGTTCACACGACCATATCGCTATTGCTGAGCTAAGCATCGATTCTACTACTGGCGAAAAACACCTTCGCCACCACGCGACCAAAGACGGTTTCTACCGTGGTCGTCAGCTATTCAAGGTTAGCCAAGATAGCTAAGCATCACCGATGTGATGAGTAAGCCAAGCCGACATTGCAAGTCAATGGGCTTGGCTTTTTATTTATATCCATCAGCTGATGCTATAGATTTGCAAATATCGCAGCAAACTTGACATTTGGGTAAACAAATGTATTTTTTTGTGTTAAAATTAGCACAGTTTTTATTATTCCAATGAAGCCAAGTGTTTTTGGCTATATTTTATAGGTGAATTATGACACAAGACATCACCACGGTTGCCAAACGATTGGCGGTGGTTTTCCCTGGTCAAGGCTCGCAGACGGTTGGTATGATGAATGAGCTGGCTGAGAATTTTGAGAGCGTGCGTCAGGCGTTTGATGAGGCAAGTTCGGCACTGGGTTTTGATTTGTGGGAAGTGACTCAGGATGAGAGCCGACTCAATAAGACGGAATATACGCAGCCAGCACTACTTGTATCGAGTGTGGCGATTTGGCAGATTATTGAGCCGATGCTTGCCAAGCAATCATTAAAGCCGCTTTATTTGGCGGGGCATTCGCTAGGCGAGTACAGTGCGCTGGTGGCATCTGGTGTACTTAGTCTGGGTGATGCTGCCAAGCTTGTCCATGAGCGTGGCAAGCTGATGACGGATGCAGTTCAGGGTATGGATACGCAGATGGCAGCTGTACTGGGTCTGGAGGATGAGCAAGTGGCAAGCCTGTGCGAGGAAGTCAGTGGCTCAGCTGGTGTGGTGAATGCCGCCAATTTTAACAGTTCAGGTCAAGTGGTGGTTGCAGGTACGGCTGTTGGCGTTGCAGGTGTGTTGTCAGCTGTTGAAGCACTTGGCAAAAAAGCCGTGCCGCTCAAGGTCTCTGTACCGTCACACTGTGAACTGATGAATCCTGCCAGTGATGCTTTGGCAGAGCTATTGGATAAAACACAGTTTCATACTGCCAAAATCGCCGTCATCCAAAATCGCCATGCCAAAGTGCATACGGATGTCGCGGATATCAAGCTTGCTTTGACCGAACAACTGTCAATGCCAGTACAATGGTCAAAAACCATGCAAAAGCTTGCCGACCAAGGGGTTGAGCTGATCATTGAATGTGGCCCAGGTAATGTCTTATCAAACCTTGCTAAGCGTCAAGCTACCCCAATCACGGCTTTGCCAACCGATAAATTGGCTCGTTTAGAAAAATTGGAGAATCTTGTATGAGTCGTAAAATCGTTCTAGTCACAGGTGCTAGCCGTGGTATCGGCAAGGCAATCGCACAGCGTTTCGCTGACGAAGGGCATTTTGTCATCGGTACAGCCACCAGCGAAAAAGGCGCTGATGCCATCGCAGAATACTTGAGCGAATCAGGCGGTATCAGCCGTGTGCTCGATGTATGCAGTGATGAAGATGTGGATAAGCTGTTTGAAGAGATTGACAGTGTCTATGGCGGTATCAATGTACTGGTGAATAACGCCGGCATCACCAAAGATGGTCTATTGATGCGTATGAAAGATGAAGACTGGGCAAGTGTCATTGATACCAACCTAACTTCTATCTATCGCATGAGCCGTCGTGCAGTGCGTGGCATGATGAAGGCTCGTCATGGCCGTATCATCAATATTACTTCTGTCGTCGGTCAAATGGGTAATGCTGGTCAAACCAACTATGCAGCCACCAAAGCAGGTGCTGAAGGGTTTAGCCGTGCATTGGCTCGTGAAATCGGTTCTCGTGGTGTGACAGTGAACTGTGTTGCACCTGGCTTTGTGGAAACTGACATGACCGAAGAGTTGGATGAGCGTCTGCTCAACTCTATGCTTGATGCTGTACCAATGGGTCGTATGGCGCAGCCAGAAGAAATCGCCGCTGCGGTGTCATTCTTAGCCAGTGATGATGCCAGCTATATCACGGGGACGGTGTTAGCGGTCAATGGCGGGATGTATATGTAGGTTATCTTTGTGGCTGTGTTTATTGCGTTGTTAGGCTCACTTGATGTATCACTTATACACCTGTGTTCGCCTGCCTGGCACTAGTCCCGATTAGTGTGACGATTTTACAACCGATTGTACATTTTCGTTCGCTTGCCTAGCATAAAGCCAATCATTTTATATACAAATAAATAAAAGCATTGACAAAGAACTCGTTTGCCATTATCATTGAAAAAAGTGTACATATGTATTCATAAATGCTTGCACTTTTTTGGCAAATGTTTTATGATACAAGTTAAGTTTCATACGAGCCAATTTTCAGCGTGGTGCTGATGGCTCTTTTATTCAAAGGAAATTCTCATGAGCGATATCGAAGCTAAAGTAAAAGACGCAGTAGCTGAGCAACTAGGCCTAAGCGTTGATGAAATCAAAAATGACGCATCATTTATGGACGACCTAGGTGCAGACTCACTAGACCTAGTTGAGCTGGTGATGGCATTCGAAAGCAGTTTTGGCATCACCATTCCTGATGAAGATTCTGCAGAACTAACCACAGTTCAAAAAGCCATCGATTATGTATCTGCAAAAGTTGCTTAATTGATCAACTAAAAGACCGCTTATTCATCGAATGAGCGGTTTTTTGTTTTTCTGATGACTCATTTACAAGCCATATCATCAGTGAGCGATAATGATACACAAGGTTACATAGTTACTAACATCAGTATGCAATTGTGTTGCAATTCTTCGTTAAGATGGATTTACCAGTCAATAGATTGGCAATCATTTTTTTATGGATTATAATTTGGAGTCACACATGGGTATTTTTAGCTTTGCCAAAGACATCGGCGATAAGATTTTTAACCGCAACAAAAAAGACGCGACTGAGCAAGCTGCACCGAGCGCAGCGCCAGCAGCAGCTGAGCCAACCGCTCAAGAGATCGCCAATTTGCTATTGGCTCGTATCCAAGCTCAAAATGTCAACATCTCTGGCCTAAAAGTCAATTATAACGGCGACACCGACACCGTGACGCTATCAGGCACCGCTAAGACCCAAGAAGACCGTGAGCGCGCGCGTCTGGCAGTGGGCAATGTGCAGTATGTTGAGACTGTCGTTGATGACATCGAAGTAGAAACACCTGCCGAAGAATCGCGTTTTTATACCGTTAAATCAGGTGATACACTCTCAAAAATTGCCAAAGAAATGTACGGCAATGCCAATGACTATATGAAAATCTTTGATGCCAACAAGCCAATGCTGAGCCATCCAGATAAGATTTATGCAGGTCAAGTATTGCGTATTCCTGCTTAATTTGGCACGATAAACGCTCAATCCCCAGGCCGGTGGTTTGGGGATTTTTTTTATTCAAGCTCACAAATCGCCCAATAAATATGCTCATCAAGCATCGCATCCATACCTAGCCGTGAACGCAGCGCCTTGATGGTGCCTGCTTTGGTGGCATCATCAGGCTGGCTATTACCAAGGGCGATGGCAGTGTTACGCAGTAGATTTAGATAGCCGGTACGCCGAAGTGGTGAGCCTTCGGTCTTTTGTAGAAACTCATCTTCATCCCATGCCCATACCTCAATGAGGCTTATTTCATCTAGCCCATGACGGGGTGCATAATCATCGACAGTGGCAAGCTTGGCATAGCGATTCCACGGGCAAATCAGCTGGCAGTCATCACAGCCAAAGATGCGATTGCCAATGGCTTTGCGGTATTTGACATCAATACTGCCTTTGTGCTCGATCGTCAGATAAGAAATGCACGCACCGGCATCGAGCGTGTAGGGTGCGATGATGGCTTTGGTCGGGCAAATATCCATACAAGCGGTGCAGCTGCCACAGTGTACTTTGACAGGATGACTCTCGGTCTTGCCAACCAAGTCAAGGCTAATAAACAGCTCGCCCAAATTAAAAAACGAGCCGGCTTGCCGATTGATCAGCAATGTGTGCTTACCTGTCCAACCAAGCCCTGCAGCATCAGCAATCGGACGCTCAAAAATCGGCGCTGAGTCACTAAATGGCCGAAACACAAAAGGCTTGTCAGCGTCAATGGATAAATGTGTCCAGTTGGGCAGTTCAGATTCGATGGCACGCGCCAGTTTTTTGAGCTGTTGGCGGACAGTTTTGTGGTAATCTCGTCCCCGAGCATAGCGAGCGATGATGGCGTGATTTGGTCTGTTATCATCATCGATGCGTCGTGGCTTTGGCAGGGTGTGTAGATAATCCATACGCACGCTGATGATGGTTTTGGCACCATCAACAAGCTTATGTGGATTGGCTCTTAATTCGTGATTATCCTGCATAAAATCCAGCGTGCCGTATAGCCCTTGGTCTAGCCATGCTTTGAGCGCTTCAGTCTGCTCGGCAAATAGCGGATGATGCACACTCAAAAAACCACAATCGGCAAAGCCAAGCTCGTATGCCTTGGCACGAATCCAGTTCTTGACCGCATCGACATCAGGCAGGGTAGTGCTGTCTATGTGTGATGGCTGTGATGGGGGTGATGGCTTAGTCATGGCAATGCTCGCGCACAGCATCTTGGATGTCGGTGATCTTAGCTTGGATGGCTTCAGCACTCATTGGGCGTCGCCTACCTTGCTCATCCACCTCAACGATGTTGCCGCCTGATTGGAGTGTTTGTAGGTTGATGCTCAAATAGCGACAAGCGTCTGATGCAGTACGAAGGGGCGGGTGCAGATAATACACAGGCACCGTCTGAAATTTTCGATCGATTGGCGGCATTTGACTGAACAGTGCTTCACCGTGTTGGCCTGTGCTTTTATAAAACACACCGCTGTTTGCCATCGATAATTGATCAAAAACACCAACAACCAACGCCACCAACACACCTTTGATACCAACATGCCGCCTTATCATCTGTCGCTTTTTACCCATGTTTACCACGCTTGCTGCAATCAGCACGCCAATCAACCATAACCACTTTGCCCATCAACCCGAGCATTTGGCCGTCATTTTAGCATTAGACCATCATAAAAAGCACGCAGCAATCAAGGATTTTTGGGAGAAATGATGATCAGAAGGGTGGTAAAGGCCATTTGTTGAACAAAATTAGTAAAATGATTAAAAAAATGGCTTGGCAAGCGCGGGTTTTTGGGGTAATATAGTTGGCATTGTTTTGATGACGCTTATAAAGCATACCAAAAGTTATAAGCATTATCATGAGTCGGCGTAGCTATTTATCAGGTGCTGCGTTTGTGCGATTGGTGCCATCGGATTACCGTTCGATGACGCAAGATTGTACATTGCAATAGGACTTATCGGTCTGCAAGACACAAGAAATTATCCCATTCCTTTCTTGTTGGCATTGTCACGATGCCCTTGCTTTGAAGTTCATCCTGAATTGACAGTCTGTTACTGACCATGCTACGCCATTTCGTCTGTATATTGCCGTTGATTGGCAAAAGGATGTAACTGATGACGCAACAAACCACCCAAGCCCCGAACATGACGGGACACACCCAGACCAAAGACGCAGCAGCACATTTCCGTGAAGCCCAAGAGAAGCTGGCTCGTGGCGAGACAGCCATGATGTCAGGTGGCGAGCTGCTTGTGCAAGCCTTGATTGATGAAGGCGTTGAGTATATTTTTGGTTATCCAGGCGGTGCGGTACTGCACATTTATGATGCTCTATTCAAACAAGATCAAATCGAACATGTCCTAGTCCGTCATGAGCAGGCAGCAGGTCATATGGCGGATGCCTATAGCCGTACCACAGGTAAGACTGGTGTGGTGCTGGCCACTTCAGGTCCTGGTGCGACCAATACCGTGACTGCGATTGCCACTGCTTATATGGACTCCATTCCGATGGTAATCTTGGCAGGTCAGGTACCGACCACACTGATCGGTGATGACGCATTCCAAGAGTGTGACATGGTGGGCATCTCTCGCCCAATCGTCAAGCACAGTTTCCAAGTGCGTAGTGCCGAAGAAATCCCTGAAATCATCAAAAAAGCTTTCTACATCGCAGGCTCAGGTCGTCCAGGTCCTGTCGTGGTTGATATTCCAAAAGATATGACCAATCCAAGCGATAAATTTGCTTATCATATGCCTGAGTCTATCTCGATGCGTTCATATCAGCCGACGCACAAAGGGCATGGCGGTCAAATCAAAAAAGCCATCGAGACACTCTTGGCGGCAAAACGCCCAGTATTGTACTCAGGCGGTGGTGTGATTTTGGGTAATGCCAGTGAAGAGCTGCGCCAAATTGCTGATTTGCTCAAACTCCCTGTGACCAATACCTTGATGGGCTTGGGTGCGTATCCAGGCTCAGGTGAGCAATTCATCGGTATGCTGGGTATGCACGGTACTTATGAAGCCAACATGACCATGCACCATGCGGATGTGATTTTGGCGATTGGTGCACGCTTTGATGACCGTGTTACCAATAATGTCAAAAAATTCTGCCCAAATGCAACCGTCATCCATATTGATGTCGATCCTGCCAGCATCTCAAAAACCATCACCGCACATATTCCTATCGTTGGTGATGTCAAGCTTGTACTGACTGAGATGCTCTCACAGCTCAAAGAAACTGACAAACGCATCGATGAGCACGCGCTCAATGACTGGTGGCAACAAATCAACGAATGGCGTAAGCGTCATGGACTGCGTTATGATGCTGATGACATGGAAGCCGAAATCCATGCCATCAAGCCACAGCACGTGGTCGAGACATTGTACAAACTCACCAAAGGTCAAGCCATCATCACCTCAGATGTCGGTCAGCACCAGATGTTTGCTGCACTGTACTATAAATATGATGAACCACGCCAATGGCTGAACTCAGGCGGTCTAGGCACGATGGGTGTCGGCTTGCCGTATGCAATGGCAGCCAAGCTTGCTCGTCCCGAAAAGACTGTCGTCTGTATCACGGGTGAAGGCTCGATTCAGATGAATATCCAAGAGCTATCAACCTGCTTACAGTACAATCTACCTGTAAAAATCCTAAACCTAAACAACGCTCAACTGGGCATGGTCAAGCAGTGGCAAGATATGCTATACGAAGCACGCCATGCACAGTCGTATATGAAGTCGTTGCCTGATTTTGTGAAGCTTGCCGAAAGCTATGGTCATAAAGGCGTAAAAATCACCAATCCTGCGACAATGGAAGAAGAGCTGGCAGCGGCGTTGGCGATGGAAGATAAGCTGGTATTCATCGATGTGTATGTGGATAAGAGCGAACACGTCTATCCGATGCAAGTGGCAGGTCAGTCAATGCGTGATATGTGGCTATCAAAAGGGGAGCGTACCTAATGTCAAATCAAGTCCATAAACATCTGATTTCTGTATTGATGGAAAACGAAGCAGGGTCGCTATCTCGTGTGGTTGGTCTGTTTTCACAGCGTGGCTACAACATTGATACGCTCAATGTCGCCGCAACCGATGATCCGACGATTTCTCGTTTGACGCTGACGACCATCACCACCAATGATAAGATTGAGCAAATCACCAAGCAGCTACATAAGCTCATTGAAGTGGTCAAGGTGCAAAATCTGTCTGAAATCAGTGGCGGTAGCCAAATCGAGCGTGAGCTGATGCTGATCAAAGTGCGTGCCACAGGCTCACACCGCGAAGAAGTCAAGCGTACGGCGGATATTTTCCGTGCCCAAATCGTCGATGTTACCCCAAATCTGTACACCATCTTGATCACTGGTGATGCTGGCAAGCTTGACGGCTTTATCGATGTCATCGGCCGTGATCGTATCCTAGAAGTGGTACGCTCTGGCGTGATCGGTATCGCGCGTGGTGAGAAGACATTGAGTTTGTGATTGTGGTGCCGTAAAAATCACCAATGATGCTTTTGGGATCAAGCTTTGATTTCGACAGCTTGCCAAGCCAAACCAAAAACTAATTAACTTTAACCAACTCGTTTTAGATTTTAGATTTGAAAACGATTTTTAACAAAAGGAAACTCTTATGAGCCTAAATATCTATTATGACAAAGACTGTGATTTGTCAATCATCCAAAGCAAAAAAGTTGCCATCATCGGCTACGGTTCTCAAGGTCATGCACACGCATTGAACCTAAAAGACTCAGGCGTTGATGTGACTGTCGGTCTGCGTGCTGGTTCTGCTTCTTGGAAAAAAGCTGAAAACGCTGGCCTAAAAGTTGCTGAAACTGCGGACGCGGTCGCTGGTGCGGATGTGGTCATGATTTTGACCCCAGACGAATTCCAACGCCAACTTTATAAAGAAGTTATCGAGCCAAACATCAAGCAAGGTGCAACTTTGGCATTTGCTCATGGCTTTGCGATCCACTACAACCAAGTTGAGCCACGCAGCGATCTAGACGTCATCATGGTTGCACCAAAAGCACCAGGTCACACTGTACGCTCTGAGTTCACCAAAGGCGGTGGTATTCCTGATCTGATCGCGGTATGGCGTGATGCATCAGGCTCAGCCAAGCAGCTTGCGCTATCTTATGCAGCAGGCGTGGGCGGCGGCCGTTCTGGTATCATCGAAACCACTTTTAAAGATGAGACCGAAACTGACCTATTTGGTGAGCAAGCGGTTCTATGCGGTGGCGCAGTTGAGCTTGTGAAGATGGGCTTTGAAACCCTAGTAGAAGCAGGCTATGCACCAGAGATGGCATACTTTGAATGCTTGCATGAGCTTAAGCTGATTGTTGATTTGATGTACGAAGGCGGTATCGCCGACATGAACTACTCAATCTCTAACAACGCTGAGTACGGTGAGTATGTGACTGGTCCAGAAGTCATCAACGAAGAATCACGCAAAGCCATGCGTAATGCTCTAAAACGCATCCAAGATGGCGAATACGCGAAGATGTTCATCGCTGAAGGCATGACTAACTACCCATCAATGACTGCTCGTCGCCGCAACAATGCAGCACACCCAATCGAAACTACAGGTGCTAAGCTACGTGCGATGATGCCTTGGATTGGCGGTAACAAAATCATTGATAAAGAGAAAAACTGATTTACTAGCCAAATAATGTCTTGTAATCAAGCGTTATTTGGCTCGATACAGTTTTATGGTCGCAAGTCTGTGCTTGCGGCCATTTTATTGGCTATGATTTTATGGTCAAAACCGCTATAATGGCGCTTTTGATCAATAAGCGTATTATGTTCAGCCAATTTTCCGATCTTAAAGAGATTCTACCCACCGTTTATGTCTGCACAAGTTTGTTCGTGGCGCTGTGCGTCATCATCGAAGCTACTTTGCTTGAAAAAAATGGTGGCAAAATGCCTGTCGGCCGCCTGTTTATGGTGGTCAGCATATTTTCGACTGCTTGGACGCTGGTGAGTGGTTTGGCGTGGTTTTTTCTTGAGCTTGAGCTGTTTGGTTCTGTTGTGGCCTTTGTTTATCCGCTGTATAGCATCTTAGGCCTATTGTATTCAGCGCGGCTAATGCGCGGCGTCGATCTGCCTGATGATCCAGCACAAATTGCATTACCCATCAAATATTTGCACTATTGTCGCTCATTTGGCATTGTCTATTTTGCGCTGTGTTTGGTAGCGGTTTTTGAGCTTTTTGGGCGCATTCAAATTTAGACTGTCATAAAGTTGATGATACATATTTGATATTTTTTATAAGATTTTTAAAAATTTTAAAAAAAATTTCACCTTTTTGGGTGAGA
The DNA here is from genome assembly GCF_002894025.1 of Moraxella sp. RCAD0137. Taxonomy (NCBI): domain Bacteria; kingdom Pseudomonadati; phylum Pseudomonadota; class Gammaproteobacteria; order Moraxellales; family Moraxellaceae; genus Moraxella; species Moraxella sp. RCAD0137. The sequence goes on along the minus strand of NZ_LTCC01000011.1, from coordinate 9,213 downwards.
ATCTGTTATACTGCTTGGCATGGTATTTGTGTACCGCTCAGTTAATTTGATGCCGATGATTTTGTCGTTTGAGGTTGTCATTATCAAAAAGACTTTGAAGTGTAACTGCAGAAAAACGCAGTGGTATCAAGCGTTCTTTAGTAAAGACCAGTAAGTTTCTTATTTGGATGAGTGAAGAAGTTAGGGCAATGTGTCCGTGATCCCGATCGTTATTGTAAGTTTTGCATGAATAGCATAAGTTCGCGTATTTTACGCTTTTCATCATCCAAATTAGGAAAATTGTTATGTCAAATAAAGTACAAGGCACTGTTAAGTGGTTCAATGAATCTAAAGGTTTTGGCTTCATCGCTCAAGACAATGGCGGCCAAGATGTGTTCGCACATTACAGCGCGATCAAAGGTTCTGGCTTTAAAACTCTAGCTGAAGGCCAAAAAGTATCGTTCATCCTAGGCGAAGGTCAAAAAGGCCCACAAGCTGAAGAAATCGAAGCGATCTAAACAGTCATCAAAAAGATCCAATAAGTGATCTGACTTTAGATAGCATAAAATGTCGTCCAATTGGGCGGCATTTTTTATTTTCGCCGTTTGAAAGTTCTTGTTGGCTTTGTTATGATTAAAATAATCTGCCGCTGTGAGTATTTGTTATGATTTATCAGCCCAAACGCCAATTTGTCAACTTGCCTGATGCGCTGACATCTGCACCGATGGCGATGCAGTGGGTCGTGTTCGGTCTTATAATGATCGCAGCGTCATTGATTTATCTGACAGCGGCGAATTGGCGGCTTTTGCCTGATGAAGTGAAACTTATCATCAACCCGCTTGTGATGATGCTGTGTGCTGTGATGAGTATGCGTGCATCAGCGATGTGGATGAGTGCGCTACATACGATGTCAGCCTTGATGGCAGGCTTATCGCTTGCGGTGATTGGGCAGGTGTATCAGACGGGTGCTGATAGTATGTGGTTATTTGTACTGTGGTCGCTGCTGATCGCGCCATGGCTGTATCGGGTGAATGATGCATCGTTTGTGCTATTGATGGTGGTGTCGCAAGTGGCGCTGTGGCTGACGGTCGATCAGATGGCGTGGGATGAGCGCTGGTATCCTGCTTGGGCGATGGTATTATTGCTTGGCGTATGGCGAGTGTTTGGGCGGTGTCGTCTGTCGTGGCTTGTGGCGCTTTGGCTATCGGTGCTTGCGGTTTATGCGGCGACCATTGATTGGTTTGAGCTGTCTGTGGCACAGGTGTTTTGTACACTGATGGTGATTATCTCGCCGTGGCTATTTGCGCTGTGGGCAAAAGTCAGACTGCCGATGCGGCAGATGGCGAGCATTGCCATCAGTGTGGTTGGCGGGGCGATGGCAGTATTTTGTGCTGTAGTGACTGGCTTTGAGATCGAGTCCCTGCTTGTGATCAGTATCTTGGCTCATGTATGGTTTGGGCTGCTTGCCTATGCTATTTATCGACACTTTGGGCGTAAGCTTACCCAAGTTCAAACAGCATTGCTGGGCGTTGGCGGCTGGCTGACGAGCTTGTTCGCCTTATTATGGCTCGTGGCGGATGTGCTGATGGGCTTTGATTCGGTGTGGGTGACGACGGCGTATGCGATTTTTATTTTGATGATTGGCATGATGATGCTCACTAAAGCTGAGCAGTGGGCTTATACGCGCCATTTGGGCTATGCGCTGGTGGCGGTTGGGGTTGGTCTTAGCATCTATGCCATCATGGAGCGGTGGGATCTTGACAGTCTGTGGCCATTGATCGCGCTGCAGAGTGTGGTTCTGGGGTCATTATGGCGTGTGCGCGTGCATTGGCTGTATCTGCTGATGCATGCATTGTTTTTGTATGGGCTGCTTGTCATCCAAAGCTTTGATGTGATGACGGCAAACGATCAGCCGACGCTGATGACTTATGGGCTGTATGCCCTTGGGTTTTTGCCTGCTGTGTGGGTGGATCGTCAAGCATGGCTGGATCATGCTCATCCGGATGTGCGTGCGGTAGGGCTATGGGTGATGGCGCTTGCGGTGGGCTGGTCGCTGTATTTTGGGATGCTTGACGGTGACCTAAGAGGTGTGTCCGTGCCGTTGGCGATGCTGATGGCAAGTATGCCGCTATTGATCGGCTTGGGGCTTCGCTTATCGACACTGCCGATGGCGACGACCCTACTGCTGATGCCGCTAGGTCTGATGGCAGGTTTTGGGCTAGCAGGGTTGCTTGCGGTGATTTTGGTACTGGCGATGGCGGTGGCGCGGCGAGACTATGTCAGTTATGGATTGGCGGTTTGTGTGGGGATCGGCTTATTATGGCTGATCTATTATCAGCTGTCATTGGTGTTTTTGGTGAAATTCATCACAATTTTCATCACAGGATGTGTGATGATCATAATGGGTGTGTCATTGGATAAAAGGGCGGTGCGATGAAAAAATTTATCCCGATAATCATTGCGTGTATCACTGTGATGCTGCTTGGCGCGCTGATCGTACGACATGAGACACAATTGGCAGCAGGCACACCAATGTACGCCAAACTCGCCCCTATCGATCCCAGATCCCTCATCCAAGGCGACTATATGCAATTAGGCTATGCACTGGTTGGTATTAATGATGTGGACGCAGAATCAATCGATGATCATGAGCATGGTAAGCGGCGGCAGGCGTGGGTAATGCTTGATGATGCCAATCGCATCGTCTCGGCTGATTGGCAAGCCTCAAATACGCACAGCACGCCACTAATGCTGACATTTCACCATTGGCAATGGCATCCTGCAACCGACAGTTTTTTGTTTGCCGAAGGCTTGGGCGAGTGCTATGGTGAGGCAAGCTATGCCAAGCTGTCCGTCGCTGATGATGGCCAAGCGATGCTGGTGGATCTGGTGGATGAGAATTTGCAAGTCTTAAACTGCCAAGATGGCATTTCATGGTGGCAAGGCGCTCAAGATTGATCTCATTGATCTTAACGCTGTTTTAATTTTAATAGATCTTCTTCGTGCAATCGCCAGCGGCCCTTTTTCTTGCTGCTCGTGCGACTACCGAGTGCGGCTGCGCCCAGTAGCTTATTCATCGAATGCGAGGCGTGTGCGTGGCAGATGGCACATGCCAAGCCATCGGCGGCATCGGCTTGAGGGATGACTTCTAGGGATAAAATGCGGCACACCATGGCAGTGACCTGTTCTTTGTCGGCGGCGCCATAGCCACAGACCGCTTGCTTGATCTGACGCGCGGTGTATTCGCTGACTTGTAAATCCAGTGCAGTCAGCGCCGCGATGGCAGCACCGCGAGCCTGCCCAAGCTTTAGTGCTGAATCGGGATTTGAGGCCATAAAGACCTGTTCGATGGCAGCTTGCATCGGCTTATCGCTGTATTTTTGGTAATGGGTGACAATGCGCGACACGCCTGCAAAGATCTGTGCGATGCGCTCGGTGATGTCGGTTGAGTTGGTGCGAATGGTGCCAGCATCCAAAAAGCTCAATTTGTCATTGTCTGTGCTGATGATGCCATAGCCTGTCATGCGCGAGCCTGGGTCGATGCCGATGATGAGAGTCATAAAGGTGTCAATAATCCAAAACTGTCGTTGAAATCATAAAAGAGGCTTGAAAACTTGCCAATCGTCCTAATTTACTGGTAGTATAGCGTATTTTATCTGTTTATTGAATCTTTTAAGGAGATGGGCATGGGTGCATTAGTAGGCATTGCCTTGATTTGGTTTATCATCGAAATGCTGATTTGGTATCTTGCCGCTCAGTTTGTCAGTGGTTGGTATGTGTTTTTTTGGTTCATCATTGCAGCAGTGATTGGCATCATGATGATTCGAAAGGCAGCGGGCACCCTAAACCCGATGGCTCAGCAAATGAAAGCCATCCAAAAAGGCGTCATCCCAAACCCAGCCAATCAACCTGCTGAGGCGACCATCACCAAGTCCATCGCGCTGGGCTTTTCAGGCCTGCTGTTTTTGTTGCCAGGTCTGCTGACGGATCTGGTGGCGCTGCTGCTGTTATTGCCAGTTGTCCAAAATAAACTCACCGTCGCAGCCAAAGATTATGCCCTAAAAAATCAAGACAAAATGATGCAGATCATGGCCAAGCAAATGGGCGGCCAAAGTCCTTTTGGGGGCATGGGCGGCAGTCCATTTGGAAAAAATGGTCCATTTGGCAAAACAGGCGGTTTTGGCACGACAGTTGATGGCGAGGCCAAGCCTGTCAATCCAGACATCAAGCGCATCAAGTCAGCCAATGATGACTGATACCAAAGTCTAATTTTAATAAAGCCCTGATCGATGATTGGGGCTTTTTGATTGAAATTATAAAATACGCACGCGCATCTGAGTGATGACTTTTTGGCTGTGCATCTCCAGATACCACAGCGAAAATACCGCCGCCAGCCCCAGCGAGACGATCAGCGCCGCCCAAAAGCCATAGATGCCCATGTCTTGATGAAATGCCAGCCAATAGCCTGGAATCAAGCCACAGCCCCAAAAAGCGACGATGTGAATCAGCATCGGCACAGTCGTCACCTTATAGCCGCGCAAACAAAATCCTGCCACGCATTGTACCGCATCGACCAACTGAAACGCTGCTGCATATAAGATGATGCTGCCTGCCAATGCAATCACTACCGCATCATTGGTGTACATCATCGCCAAAGGATAGCGCAAAAGCACCAAAAAGACAGCCGTACCCAGCGAAATCAGCATGGCAAAGCTAATGCCAACGCCACTGATATAGCGCGCGCGATGGTATTCTTCACGCCCAAGGCTAAAGCCGACGCGCACGGTAGCAGCGCTGCCCAGACTTTGGGGAATCATATAAATCAGGCTGGTCAAGCTGATGACCACCTGCTGCGCTGCAACATAGTCCTCGGTGTTGCCATCCAATTTGGCCACCAAAAACATGATGCAGGTAAATAAACTGACCTCAATAAAAAATGACAAGCCAATCGGTACCCCAAGCTTGGTGATCTCTAAGAAAGCTTTGGGATTGGGCAAATCAAAGCGATCCATCAAGCCAAAGGCCTGCAAGGTGCGATCTTTGGCGATGAGCAGCCACAATACCAGTGCATTGATCCAAAACACTACCGCCGTCGCCAAGCCGCAGCCGGCACCGCCCAAAGCAGGCATGCCAAATTTGCCGTACACAAAAATCCAATTTAAAGGAATGTTAATAAAAAAGCACAGCCAACTGACCCACATGATGACCTTGGGCTTATTTAGGCTTGAGGCATAAGCATGTAGCGCTCGATGTAGCATCGCAGCTGGCATGGCAAAGCCAATGAACCACAGATAATTTTCGGCGATGGCAAAGGTGTCTTCGCTGACATCGAGCCATAGACGAAACGGAGCGATCGCAAGCCAAGTTGCCACCATACCCAGCACGCCGACGATCAGCCCGTACCACAGACCCTGGCGACCCATCTCACCAACTTGAACGCTGTGTTTGGCACCATACAGCTGTGAGATCATTGGGTTTAAGGCGGTCATCAAGCCTGTCAGCGTCACATAAATGGTGATAAAGACGCTGCTGCCCAGTGCCACTGCCGCCAAGTCACCCTTGCCAGCACCGCCTGCCATGACTGTATCGATGAAGCTTGTACCGACTTGTGCCAGTTGTGACAGCAGCATCGGCAGCCCCAGATGGATCAGTGATGACAGCTCTTTTTTGTAGGTGGGCCAGCCAAAGCGGCGAATGTCTAATAGCATGCTTTAGTATTTGTCGTTTTGGCGTTGGGCGTGGATCTCAAGGCTTTCTTTATCGACGCGCAGGATAAAACCAATCATCATCAAAAGCACCACCATCGATGAACCGCCAAAGCTAAAAAATGGCATGGTCAAGCCTTTGGTGGGTGCCAATCCCATGGTCATGCCAGCGTTGATGATTACTTGACCGAACATCACCACCGCAAAGCCAAACACAGTGTAGCTTAGGCGCAGTTGGCGACGCTTGAGTGCGCGTAAGCTGATGACCATGATGCTAAAAATGATCAGTGCTTGCAATAACAGCACCAAAAACACCCCCAAAAAGCCAAACTCTTCACCTGTGATGGCCAATAAAAAGTCCGTGTGCGCCTCAGGCAGATGAGAGAGTTTTTGGACGCTATCACCATAGCCGACGCCAGTAACTTCACCGCGCCCATAAGCAATCAAGCTGCGCGCCAACTGAAAATCCGACCCTTGGATGTCATCAAAGGCATTGGTAAATGACAAGATGCGCTCACGGCGATACGGCTCAAGCCATGCTGCGATGCCGATGAGTAGTGATGCCAACAGTGCAAACCACGCGTATTGTCGACCAGGTGCGCCACTAATAAACACCATCACCCCAAGCGTCGCCAAAAGTACGATCACCGAACCAAAGTCAGGCTGTAGCAGCAATAAGCCGCCGATGGGCAAAAACCACACCAACAACCGCACACCAGTAAACACATTACTGCGCAGCTCAGCCGATCGACGCACCACATAGTCAGCGGTGACAAAGACCATCACCGCCTTGGCAAGCTCAGCCGCCTGAAAATTAACAAACCCAAGATTTAGCCATCGCCGAGAGCCATTGATCACTTCGCCAGCCACCGCAGTCAAAATCAGCAGTCCAAGCAAGATCGCCCACATCAAAAGCACCACATTCATGTGCTGGCGATGATAATACAGCTTAAGAGGAATCTGATAAATCGCAAACGCCAAAATGCCACCGATGGCAACATAGCTCAGCTGACTCCAAAAAAATCTTAAAGGCGCAAGATCGCGCGACACTGCAAATGGTATCGATGCTGAAGCAATCATCAAAAGACTGATGCAGATGACCAGAGCTAAGCTGATCAGTAGAACTTTTCTGGGATTGATGGCATCAAAAAATCTCAGAAATTTTTCAGAAAATTGGGGCATGGTGTTGGCTGTCACAAGGTATTAAATGAGGTGAAAATATGCTTAAACTGTCTATTATAACGGATTTTTGGGCAAATGATGCGATTTTGTGCCAACAATTTTTATCGCGGTATCGATCTGTGTTCATAAAACGATAACCAAAAAAAGCCTCGAGGTGATCGAGGCTTGGTCAAAGTCAGCTTAACGCATGCACAAGCTTTACGAAGTGATCACCGCGCTCGCTGTAGTTTTTAAATTGATCCATGCTAGCACAAGCAGGTGACAACAAAACGACTTTGGCGCTGCTTTGACTGGCGCGTGCCACTGCCGCATCCAGCGTCCCTACCGACTCGATGATCTTAGCCAAGCGCTCATTGCCTGCCAATAGCCCTTGTTCGATGAGATTGGCATCTTGCCCGATCAAATATACTGCACCTGCCCAGCGCGCCACTGGATCGGATAATTCGCTAAAGTCTTGGCCTTTGCCCAGACCACCCAAAATCAGCGCAATCGAGTGTTCGCCATAGACTGTGCCAAGGCCATCGATGGCAGCCAAAGTCGAACCGATGTTGGTGCCTTTTGAGTCATTAAAATAAGCCTTGCCTGCCACCTCATCGACATATTCACAGCGATGCGCTAGACCCTTAAAGTTTTGTAGTGCAATGAGCATCGATGGCATATCTATACCAGCGGCCATGCCCAAAGCCAGTGCTGATAAGGCATTGAGCAGGTTATGCTTACCTTTAATCTTAAGCGTTTGGGTGTCGATGAGCTTATCGGCGCCATAATACAGTGCCAAGCCATCGCCAGCATCATGCAGATGAAATTCGTCCTTGGCAGCAAGCGAGCTGTCGGTGTGGATAATTTGTGCATCAGCAGGCAGGGCAGCTAAGCAGGCGCGCGCCAGTGCAGGATCATCTTGGCAAATCACAGCAGTCTGACAGCCCTCAAAAATGCGCAGTTTTTGATTCAGATAGTCTTGCATGCCATCATGGCGATCCAGATGATCGGCAGAGAGGTTTAGGATGGTCGCAGCTTTGGCAGACAGATGGCTGATGTGTTCAAGTTGAAAGCTGGACAACTCAAGCACCGCCAATGCCATGTTATCGATTGTTAATAAGTCTAAAGCAGGGGTGCCGATATTGCCGCCAACGCCAACACAAATGCCTGCTTGTTTTGCCATCTCACCGACCAAGGTGGTGACGGTGCTTTTGGCATTGGAGCCTGTGATGGCAATGATCGGTGTCTGGGTCGCATTTTTGGCGTCGCGCTTGGCCAAGGCATCAATAAACAGCTGCACATCACTGATCACGGGGATGCCAGCTGCTTTGGCGGCTTGGACGGCTGGGGTGCGCGGATCAATGCCAGGACTGATGACGATGACATCTGATGACAATAACACCGCAGGATCGATGGCGCCAAAATGCTGCAGCGCCTCGGCAGGCAGCTGATCGGCCAATGCAGGCGCGGCTTGGGCATCGGTGATGGCAACGGTGTGTCCTTGTTCACACAAATAACGAACAGCAGACAGGCCTGAACTGCCCAGACCGATGACGGCATATTTTTTTGACATGGCTTTTCCTTACTCTTTGGTGTCAGCAACCTATGATAACAGATGTGGCTATTGTAGCAGGTTTGGCAGATGGGCGATAGGTCTAGGCTGTGGGATCGCAGCAAGTTGTGGCACGCCGCCGCACTGAGGATCAGATTTTGTTAAAATACGGTTGTTAATTATTTGCTTGGGCTATATAATACTTTGAGTTGTATGAGAATTTGGCTGACCCCAACCCATTTTTTGCCAAAGGAAAATTTATGAAACTGATTTCTGCAATCATCAAGCCATTTAAGCTCGACGAGGTACGCGAGGCGCTCTCGGAAATTGGCGTCAATGGCATCACCATCACCGAAGTTAAGGGATTTGGTCGTCAAAAGGGGCATACCGAGATGTACCGCGGTGCCGAATATGTGGTCGATTTTCTTCCAAAAATCAAAATCGAGATCGCCTGTAGTGATGAGATGGCCAATAGCATCATTGAAGTGATCATCAAGGCTGCCAATACAGGCAAAATCGGCGACGGTAAGATCTTTGTGACGCCACTTGAGCAAGTGATCCGTATCCGTACTGGCGAATTTGATGAAAGTGCGCTGTAATGAGTGCATTGCTAATATCGCCAATCTGACAAACTGCGTTAAGCTAAGCTTGCGCTGTGATCTATAAATTTATACCAAAAAAATACACCGCAGAATTGAACCGCACCCCAAAAGTTAGACAACCTTTGGGGTGTTTTTATGACCAAATACACAATGGACTTTAAACTTGAAGTCATTGATCATTATTTAACAGAGCATAGTTACCACAGCACAGCCA
>NZ_LTCC01000010.1:0-61336 GCF_002894025.1 Moraxella sp. RCAD0137 | reverse complement strand
TCATCGTGTAAATGAATTAACTTTGAGTATTCTTGCTGAATATAAATGATAATTTTTTTAAGATTATCTTGTATTCGCAAAAATCCACACAAGTTGTTCTTTAGTTTTGATTTTAAATAGTTTAAGTTAAGGCATCGTCTGCTTATTAACTTGAGTGGCATATTATACGCCGTTATTTTCACTTGTCAAGCATTTTTTTCAAAGTTTTGAAAATTTATTTTTTCAAATTTGAAATTCTCAAGAAATATTTAGCGAAGTTTATTTGCTAAGTTCTTGATTTATCAGCAGTTTTTGATATGCTGTGCTGCTCAAGTGGTGCGTATTATAGAGCGTGGATGATGGGTTGTAAAGGGGTTTTTTCGTGGGATTGAGAGAAAGTTTGTAGGTTGTTGATTTTGTTTGGGTTTAACTTTAACCCAATCCACGATCTGTTTGCGCTTTTTTATGATCTGATGACTGCCATCAAAGCATCAATATCTTCTTTGGTGGTATCAAAGCTACACATCAAGCGTACCGCACCTTCGTGCCAATCATAAAATTGACTGTGATTTCGTGCTTTTTCGATGATTTGATCAGGCATTGTGATGAACACACCGTTTGACTCCACAGGGTGCATCAGCTTGGTATCAGGCAGCGTCAGTAATGACTCTGCCAGATACTTTGCCATTTGATTGCTATGATTTGCCAGCGTGCGATACAGCTCATTTTTAAATAATGCCAATAATTGTGCTGATATGAAACGCATTTTTGATGCCGTTTGCATGCTCATTTTGCGTAAAAATTTCAATTCATCACCCAACTCACCTTTGACATCAATCAGATACTCGCCGTACATCAGGCCGTTTTTGGTGCCACCAAACGAAACCATATCAACACCCGTATCAGTGATCATCTGCTTAAAGCTGACATTTAGATACGCTGCTGCATTTGATAATCTTGCACCATCAACAAACAGCTTCATACCACGCTGATGGCAAAACTCTGCCAACGCGCGCAGCTCATCGAGCGTGTAGCAAGTACCGCATTCGGTGACCTGACTGATATAAAGCACCAATGGCTGAGCGCGATGTTCATTACCAAAACCTTGGGCAACTGGCGCAACAAGCTCTGGCGTCAATTTACCATCACTGCTTGCGATTGTCCAAAGCTTAAAGCCGCCAACCGCTTGTGGTGCATTGCTCTCATCTTGGTTGATGTGTCCAGTATAAGCACAAATCACCGAACCATAGCGCGGCATCAGGCTTTGTAGCCCCAAGACATTTGCGCCAGTGCCATTAAATACGCCAAAGCCGCGCGCTGCTTCGCCAAATTCACGGCGGATCACCGCATCAAGCGCCTCAGTGTATCGATCGCCGCCATAAGCAGATTCATGACCTACATTGGCCTCGATGAGCGCTTGCATGATCGTTGGATGGACGCCGGCATAATTATCTGACGCAAAATGTTTCATAAATTACTCTTATTATTCAAAAATTTCGCTTATTTTAGCATTTATTTTGTGCTTTACATGGCATCATAATATCACATCACATGGCAATTATCTTGCTTATGGCTTATTGACGTGTCACAATCTCAAAATACTCAACCGCCGGAAATGGCTCATAAAAATGATGCAGCAATGCTTGCCATTGCTCATATTCGGCGGATTTTCTAAACCCATCTTGATGCGATGCGATATCCTGCCACACCACATGAAGCAAATAACGCAACAAATCCCAGCTTGGTGATTTTTGCTTATTGTAGCAAAATTTGCTAAAATGGTCGGATTATTTTCTTTTTCCCAATCGGTAGCGGTTATATGTTTGAAAGTAGCAAACATCACTACCAACGCCAACACTAGGAGTTATTATGGTTGCAATCACCTTACCAGATGGCAGTGTTCGTCAATTTGACGGCCAAACCACCGTTATGCAAATCGCCCAAGATATCGGTCCAGGACTTGCCAAAGCCACCATCGCAGGTCGTGTCGATGGCAAATTGGTGGATGCTTGCGACCCGATTACCGCTGATGCCAGCGTATCAATCATCACCGCCAAAGATGCCGAAGGCGTTGAGATTATCCGCCACTCATGTGCTCACTTGCTTGGTCATGCGGTCAAACAGCTATACCCTGATGTCAAAATGGTCATCGGCCCTGTCATCGAAGACGGCTTTTATTATGACATCTACAGCCCACGCCCATTCACCCCCGAAGACATGAAAGCCATCGAAGAGCGTATGAAACAGCTCATCGACCAAGACTATGATGTCATCAAAAAAATGACTCCACGAGATGAAGTCATCGAAATCTTCAAATCTCGTGGCGAAGATTATAAACTACGCCTAATCGATGATATGCCTGATGAGACAGCGATGGGTCTGTATTATCACCAAGAATACATCGATATGTGCCGTGGCCCACACGTGCCAAATACTCGCTTTCTAAAAGCATTCCAACTGACCAAAATGAGCGGTGCTTACTGGCGTGGCGATGCCAAAAACGAACAGCTACAGCGTATTTATGGCACGGCTTGGGCAGACAAAAAAGAGCTCAAAGCCTACATTCAGCGTATCGAAGAAGCCGAAAAGCGTGACCATCGCAAGATTGGTAAGGCACTAGGTTTGTTCCATCTACAAGAGCAAGCCCCTGGCATGGTCTTTTGGCATCCAAATGGCTGGACGATTTATCAAGTGCTTGAGCAGTATATGCGTAAAGTACAGCAGGACAATGGCTATCTTGAAATCAAAACCCCACAAATCGTCGATCGTAGCCTGTGGGAAAAATCAGGCCACTGGGAAAACTATGCCGAAAATATGTTTACCACCAGTTCTGAAAACCGCGACTATGCCATCAAGCCAATGAACTGCCCTTGCCATGTGCAGGTATTCAACCAAGGCTTGAAGTCTTACCGTGATTTGCCACTACGCTTGGCTGAATTTGGTTCATGCCATCGCAACGAGCCATCAGGTGCGCTACATGGCATCATGCGTGTACGCGGCTTTACCCAAGATGATGCGCATATTTTCTGTACGCACGCTCAGATTCGTGACGAAGCTCAAGCCTTTATTCAGCTGACCCTTGATGTCTATAAGGACTTTGGTTTTACCGACATCGTGATGAAGCTATCTACCCGCCCAGAAAAGCGTGTCGGCGCTGATCATCTGTGGGATGATGCCGAAAAAGCTTTGGCGGATGCACTAGATACCGCAGGTCTTGCTTGGGAACTACAAGAAGGCGAAGGTGCGTTTTATGGTCCGAAGATTGAATTTAGCCTAAAAGACTGCCTAGGCCGTATGTGGCAATGTGGCACACTACAGCTAGATTTCAACTTGCCAGAACGCCTAGATGCTGACTTTATCAACGAAAACGGTGACAAAGAGCGTCCTGTGATGCTGCACCGTGCGATTCTAGGTTCGTTTGAACGCTTTATTGGTATCTTGATCGAAGAATACGCAGGTCTGATGCCACCTTGGCTTGCGCCAACTCAAGCAGTGGTGATGAACATCACCGACAAGCAAGCCGATGCCTGTGATGCTGTCGTCGCCAAGCTAAAAGCCGCTGGCCTACGTGCGGTGAGCGATTTGCGTAACGAAAAAATCGGCTTTAAGATTCGTGAACGCACCCTAGAACGCATTCCGTTTATGCTGGTACTTGGCGATAAAGAAGTCGAAGAAGGCACAGTCAATGTGCGTACTCGTGAAGGTGCAAACCTAGGCAGCATGCCAGTGGATGCCTTTATCACGCTACTAAATGACGCCGTCGCCCAAAAAGGCAAATATGTGGCAAAGACTGCTGAAAAATCTGAAAAATAAGCCTTGATGAAATTTGCCCAATACCCCAAATATTGGGCAAATTTTTTTAAAAGTGCATAAAACCATTTGACAAAAATTTAGCAAATGGTTAATAATAGACACTTTAATGCCAAAGTATTGGCAGACAGGTCAATGAGTGATTGCCAAGAGAGCATCAGCGATTGACAAAAGAGCAATTAGATTGGAGTAAGACCCATTAAACCGTCAAACCGTTTAAATATTAACGAAGAAATCCGTGCCAAAGAAGTCCGCCTAGTCAAAGAAGATGGCGAACAACTTGGCGTGGTAGATATCCAAACCGCACTAAAAACCGCCGCTGATGATGGCCTAGACTTGGTAGAAATCGTGCCTGATGCCAAGCCACCTGTGTGCAAAGTGATGGATTATAAGCGCTATTTGTACGAACAAAAACAAAAAGCCAAAGAAGCCAAAAAGAACCAAAAACAAACCCAAGTGCGTGAAATCAAACTACGCCCAGGTACCGAAGAAGCCGACTATCAAGTCAAACTTCGCAAAATCGTTGAGTTTATCGAAGATAAAGACAAGGTGAAAGTCAGCATCCGTTTCCGCGGTCGTGAGATGGCTCACCAAGAAATCGGCAAAGCACAGCTTGAACGCATCATCGCCGATACTGCCGAGATTGCAAGCGTTGAGCAAGCGCCGAAGGTCGAAGGTCGCCAAATGGGTATGCTACTTGGCCCTGCCAAGAAAAAATAAGCAATAAGCACTGCATATTTCGACTGATTTCCCATTCATCAGCACCGTGAATGCCGTGAGCATTTTCGGTGTTGTGCTTTATGATTGCCACTGCATGATCATCGCATCCACTGCACCTGTAGGCAGCTGGTAGTAGCCTTTTCGCACATCAATGGTCACAAATCCCATTTTTTGATACAAGCTAATCGCAGGCTGATTATCCGAGCGGACTTCTAGCAATAGATGATCGCTTTGGACTGCCCGCATCTTATCCATCAGTGATACGATCAGTGCCTGTGCCACACCTTGGCGTGCATGGCTTGGATTGGTGGCGATGCGATGGATTTCGGCAGTCTCAAAGACGATTTGATACAGACAATAACCCTTGATGGTCAGCATATCACCGCCATAAAGACTCTCACAGTCATCCACCGCCAATAATAGCCCAGCACCGTATTGCTCAAGCATCGACGCAATCGCCGCCACTTCCCAGTGATCATCAGCCAAGCACAGACGCTCAAGCATCGCCACCTGTTCTAGCACACCTGTTTTTAACTGCACTTGCAACTGATCATATTCAACAATCAACATATTTCCCCAGTTTTTATCATTTTACTTGCGTTATGATACACTGCTTTATGATACAATATTGACAAACACGAAAGATAGTAATTTAGGTAAGTTATGACCAACAAAACAAAAAAAACCAAATGGAATGACCCAAATGCAGCGGTCGAAGCAACAAAATACCAAAACCCAATTCCGTCACGCCTGCTGATTTTGCAGACAGTGGCAGACATCACCAACCAAGGCAATCCTGCCACCCAAGAATCGCTTGCCATGCATTTTGGTATCTTGGATGATGAAGATAAATTTTTTGCCCTGACCAATCGCCTAAAGGCCATGCTCAGAGATTCTCAGCTTGAGCGTAGCGATGGCATTCATTTTAGTGTCGCCCCCTTGCCGACCATCTTGACTGGCACAGTATCCGCCAACCCAAAAGGCTTTGGCTTTGTGGTGCTGCCTGATATGCCTGACTTGTTTTTGCACGAAAAACAAATGCGACTGGTCTTTGATGGTGATACGGTCGAAGTGGTCGCCAGTGAATACCGTGGCAAGGCAGAAGCGCGCATCACTACAGTGACACACCGTCATCAACTGGAGTTCATTGGCAAGCTTGCTTATGACGGCGAAGGCTTTTTTGTGCAGTTATCTGGTGCGAACGCCCATCAGCCCATCACCGTCAGCGATGACAATGTGATGGCGATGAATGCTGGTATCGGTGATGATGTCAAAGTTGCTATCATCGATTTGCCGACTTATCAAGAGTTTGCCACCGGCAAAATCACCGAACTACTGAGCAACCTGAATGATCGCGAATTAATCATCGAGACCACGCTGTATAATTATGGCATTCCGCATGAATTTAGCAAAGAGACGCTCAAACAGGCGGCAAGCTTCGATGAGCCATCTGACAAGGACTTTGCTGGCCGTGTCGATTTGCGTCATCTGCCACTGGTGACCATCGACGGTGAAGATTCTCGTGACTTTGACGATGCCGTCTATGCCGAAAAGCGAGCTGGCGGTAACTTCCGTGTCGTCGTCGCCATTGCTGATGTCAGCCATTATGTCACACCACGATCGGCACTCGATATCGATGCTTATGAGCGTGGTACTTCGGTATATTTCCCACATCGAGTCATTCCGATGCTACCAGAAGCCCTATCCAACGGCTTGTGTTCATTGAACCCAAAGGTTGACCGTCTGTGCATGGTTGCTGATATCAAGGTTTCTCGTGGCGGTAAGGTGACTGGCTATGAGTTCTACCCTGCGGTGATGCACTCACAGGCACGCTTGACTTATAATCAAGTCAATGCCTATTTTAATGATCCGACCAACGAAACCCTGCCCGATGACTTGGTGCGTAATGGCGATGTACTCAAATCCATTGACACCCTGCATCAGCTATACCAAATCCTAGATGCCCGCCGCGAAGAGCGAGGTGCGATGGCGTTTGAGACCGCTGAGACTTATATCAAATTCGGCAAAGATGGCGACATCGTCGATATCGTCGCTCGCACTCGTGGTGATGCGCATAAGCTCATCGAAGAGATGATGCTTCTTGCCAATACCTGTGCAGCAAATTTTGCGCTCAAGCACGAATTGCCTGTGCTGTATCGCAACCACGATAAGCCCAATGACGAAAAATCCGCTCGCCTGCACGAGTATGTCAAAAGCTTTGGCCTATCATTCCCAAGCGAGTCGCCAACGCATGAAGATTATCAGCGTATCATCAAAGCCACTGCCGATCGCCCTGACGCAGTGAGCATCCACAGTATGCTACTTCGCTCGATGATGCAGGCGAATTATAGCCCTGATAATATTGGGCATTTTGGTTTGGCGTATGATGAATATAGCCACTTCACCAGCCCAATCCGTCGCTATCCAGATTTGATGCTGCATCGTGCCATCAAGGACAAGGTCACTGCCCAAAAACCCACCGATGCACTATACGGCTCACTCGATGAAGCTGGCGAGCAAACCAGTCTCACCGAACGCCGTGCCGAAGAAGCCTCTCGTGATGTCGAAACCTGGCTAAAATGCCACTATATGCAGCGTCATATCGGTGATGAATTTACCGCAACTGTCGCCACGGTGACAAGCTTTGGGCTGTTTGTAACCCTCAATGAGCTGTTTATCGAAGGCTTGATTCACATCTCGGGACTGGGCAATGAGTACTTTGATTATGATGAGCGAGAACAAAAGCTCATCGGCGATAAAGGCTCAAAATTCGGACTGAGTGACAGCCTACTGATCCAAGTGGCAGGTGTGAATATGGATTTATTGCAAATTGACTTTAAGCTGGTCGAACAGCTGAGCCAATTGGGCAGTGATGGGGTTGCCAAAGCCATCGACAAACCCAAATCAACAGGCAAAGCAGGTAAATCTGGCAACTTAGGCAAAACCAAAAGCCGCCGCAAAGCCAAAGCTTAAGCGTATCATCACAAGGATATGAAATGACTAACAAACCCAAAGCACGCTATCCATTCTTGGAGGGTATCACAGACTGGCTCACCGCCTATATGCTTGGCGGTGTGCTGGTCAGCATGCTTGGCATGGGTGGTCTGTGGCTATTGATTGGTTCGGTGATCGTACTGATGGTGATTTTGGCTTTTTTGGTGAATTTCCCCAAAACCAAGTTTAAGATTTATGCCTTTGGCTTGGCGGTTTATTTCGCTTATCTAATCAGTCAAAGCATCACCACAGGCAATCAGACATTGAGCATACCATGGGTGCTGATGATTGTACTTGGGCTCACCCAAGCCATCTTGACTGTGCGTTATTATCAAAATAAACTTAAGAAATAATATGATTTCTTATGATTTCTTAAGTTGTCATATCTCTATTTATCCGACATATCATATTTTTCGATACTGATTGTGCCAAGATTGGCAACGCCAACTGCTGTTGTGAGACATTTGATATCTTCAGGGGTTTTATCATTCATAAATCGATCCACAAGAATATCTTCATAGCGAAAATTAGATCCATTAGTATAAATCACATCACCCATCTTAAAGCTAAACTGCTTGGGTGGTCTGTCTTTATTGGTCATCGTTAAAGTTTTATCCTGCTCATTCCACTGGATAGCATCTTTTGGAAATTCAGGGAATGCAGCAGCCAGTTTGCCATGTTGGTTTAGTAGGTACAGACAGCCATCTTGCCAATAAAACTCTCCAGATATTGACGGTATGCTCTGACCTTGAGTAATCGGATCTACCCAATAATACATAATATGCGTTTTAACTGGCTTGGCTGTCTGTGCGATAGGCTGGCTGACTTGTTGCGGTGCTTAAACGGTCGGCTGCGTGGTTGTGCAGCCGATGATGGATAATACTAGAGCGAGTGGTAAGAGTTGTTTCATCATCATTCCTTGATAAGCTTAAATTTTAAAGTTTTTCAATACTAAGTGTGCCGATATTTGCCATACCATCTGGTGATAAACATTTTCTATCCTGTTCATCTGTATTGGCAATTTTTTCTGCCGTATAAGCAGAATAATAGCCATTGGTATGAATCATATCACCCATCTGAAATTCCACAGTTTCAGATAAATTATTGGCGTTTTTAAGTGCTAAAGTGCGGCGTTGCTCATTCCACACGACGCTATCTTTGGACAACTCTGGGAATTGGGCGGTGAATTTCTTGCCATTTTGCAATAGATAAATACAACCATTTTCCCAATAAAACTCACCTGATACCACACCGAGCATTTGCACAGGATTTTGTGGATGCACCCAATAATATAAAATCTGTGTTTGAGTGGGTTCTGTTGTTGATTGACCTACTTGAATGGTTGGCTGCGTGGTTGCACAGCCGATGGTGAATAGTGCTAGAGTAAGTGTTAAAAATTTTTTCATCAGTTAATTCCCCAGTCCGACATTACTGGCAGTATAAGTATTAGCTGTATTGATCACACCCAAGCCCGTAACCTTCATGTTATCCCGATAAGCTTGGTTGATCCCTCTAGCTGAGAGATACTGATAGACTTCACCTTTGGTGCTGCCCTGACTAATCGAAACAAAGGATACTTCGTGGTAAATGGAATTGTCCATAATGGGTGCGCCTAATGCATATCGTGTACCAAAACGATTAAAATAAATTGATTTTGGTGACAATTTCATCGGTCTAAGACATGAAATGCAGAAACTACGGTAAATAGAAAGCGTTTTTTCATGATCACTCCTTGCTTTAGGTGAGATTCATCCATTGATATTGTTATCATATAAGATGATACCCCATCAAGCAAGCTTTGATGTCAATTTGTTATTTTATACCCATAAAAATACCCCGAACATCACATTCAGGGTATTGCAATCCATCAGCCATCAGCTGACTATATTTAGGCATCAAGCAGTGCCTGCGCCGCCGCCAAATCCAGCGTCCCTTCATAAATCGCACGACCTGTGATGGCACCAAGTAGATGCTCGCTGTATGGCTTAAGCGCCGCGATGTCATCCAGATTGGTCACGCCACCTGATGCAATCACTGGCAGACCGCTATAGCGAGCCAACTCCACCGTCTGCTCGATATTCACGCCCTGCATCATGCCATCTTTGGCGATGTCGGTATAGACGATGCTTGATACGCCAGCGTCAGCAAATCGCTTGGCAAGTTCGGTCGCTTTGACATCGGTGACATTCGCCCAGCCATGCGTCGCTACCATACCATCTTTGGCATCGATACCGACGATGATGTGTCCTGCGAACTCTCGGCAGGCCTCTTCGACGAACTCAGGTGCTTCAACCGCCTTGGTGCCGATGATGATATAAGTCAGCCCTGCATTCAGATAATGCTCAATGGTCGATAGGCTACGCACACCACCGCCCAACTGAATCGGCAAATTCGGATGCGCTTTGGCGATGGCTGTTACCACATCTTTATGCACAGGTACACCATCAAAGGCACCATTTAGATCCACCAAATGCAGACGGCGCGCACCTTGAGCCACCCATTGACTCGCCATCGCAACAGGGTCATCACCAAAGACGGTGTCATCTTCCATGCGACCTTGTTTTAGGCGCACGCATTTGCCATCTTTTAGGTCAATGGCAGGGATAATCAGCATGGACATACTCATTCCTTATTGTTCAACTACTTGTTAACTGTTTCATTAAAATCCTGAACATTGTAACAGTTATTGATCAAATTTTCATCCATCAGTTCGTGGTCAATCAGCGATTTTGTGAGCAATGGCTAATCTGCATTATTATTTACAGACCAGCGATCCAGATTTGGCGGTGAATTTCGCATCCCATCTATTGATTTTTCAAATATTTTCATGATTTTTTGCGATAGAAGTATGCTTTAACTCTGTAAATTTTTGCTGTTTTAGCGTATAATTGTTAGGTTAATGGTGTGAACATTTGTTGATTGGCAAGATTTGAGCTTGTTTGCTTTGATTTTGTAAACTGTGTATCACACCCATCCTTTAGACAAAATCAGCCATCGCCACCCATCGGTTGCAAGGCTATGGATGTTTTTAGGTAACTTGGTGGCCAGCCGCTACCCATTATGTCACGGCTGGTATGTTTTGGTCTTAATTTAAGTATCCGCTTATGATTACCATCAAAAAAGGCTTGGATTTGCCCATCACCGGCGAACCCTCCAAGCAAATTAGCGAGCACACGCCCACTAAGGTGGCGTTAGTCGGCTACGATTATGTGGGCATGCGTCCTACCATGCATGTCAAAGTAGGTGATACAGTTGCCAAAGGACAGGTACTGTACGAAGACAAGAAACGCGCAGGCGTACTTTATACCGCGCCTGCCAGCGGTACCGTTGTGGCAATCAATCGCGGTGAACGCCGTGTCTTTGAAAGCTTGGTGATCGCTGTCAATCCACAAGCCAACGACGAAATCACATTCAATGCCTATCGCCCCGAGGACTTGTCTGCTCTGGATCGAGCGACTGTCGTAGAACAATTGGTGGCCTCAGGTGAATGGACCGCGTTTCGCAGCCGCCCATTTAGCCGCACACCCGAAATCAACAGCACACCTGCTGCAATTTTTGTGACTGCGACTGACACCAACCCTTTGGCTGTTGATCCTGCGACCGTATTGTTTGAAGAAGTGCAAGCTTTCAATGACGGCTTGGCAGTTCTATCAACATTATCACCAAAAACTTATGTTTGTCACGGTGATATCGCCCCAGATGCTTTGGTCAAAGCAGCCGATGGCAACGAAACTTCCTACCACGGCTTTACAGGGGTGCATCCAGCAGGTAATGCCGGTACGCACATTCACTTTTTGCACCCGATCGGGCGTGGCACGACCGTTTGGACGATTAATTACCAAGATGTCATCGCCATCGGTAAACTATTTACCACAGGTCGTATCCACACCGAGCGTTTGATTAGCCTAGCCGGCCCTGCTGTTGCCAACCCTCGCTTGGTACGCACACATCGCGGTGCTGATCTGCTAGAGCTGACTGCAGGTGAGCTAAACGGCGATGATAACCGCATCATCTCAGGCTCAGTGCTATCAGGGCGTAATGCTGCTGGCGCGGTGGCTTTCTTGGGTCGTTTCCACAACCAAGTTTCGGCATTGGCCGAAGGTCGTGAACGCCCTGCGATGCACTTTTTTACTTTGGGTGCAAACCGCTTCTCAAAATTGCCGATTTATATCTCGCAATTTTTCAAAGGCAAAAAATACGACTTCACCACCAGTACCAATGGCTCGCCGCGTGCGATGGTGCCAATCGGTCTGTATGAAACTGTCATGCCACAAGACTACCTACCCACTCAGCTACTTCGCGCGCTGATTGTCGAAGATATCATCAGTGCAGTGGACTTGGGCGCGTTGGAGCTGGACGAAGAAGACTTGGCGCTATGCACCTTTGTATCACCAGGCAAATATGAATTTGGTGATATTTTGCGTGATAACTTGACCCGTATTGAGCAGGAAGGCTAACCATGAAGTTCATTCACAATATCTTTGACCGTATGGAGCCATCCTTTACCAAAGGTGGTAAGTACGAGAAATATTATGCTGTGTTTGAGATGTTTGACACCTTTTTCCGTCAGCCATCATCTCAGACTTATAGCGCATCGCATGTGCGTGATGGTATTGACCTTAAGCGTATCATGATTACCGTTTGGCTATGTACCTTCCCTGCGATGTTCTGGGGTATGTACAATGTCGGCTTTCAAGCCCTGACTGCCATCCAACAGATGGGTATCACCCCTGACGGCTGGCGTACCATCATCACCGACATGGCAGGCTATGATCCAAATAGCATCTGGGCAAGCTTTGTTTATGGTGCGATGCAATTTTTGCCAATCTATGCAGTGACCTTTGTTGTCGGTATCCTATGGGAGATCATCTTTGCTGTCGTGCGTGGTCACGAAGTGAACGAAGGTTTCTTTGTGACTTCGGTACTCTTTGCCCTATCACTACCACCTGATATTCCGCTATGGCAAGTTGCACTAGGCATCAGCTTCGGTGTGGTCGTTGCCAAAGAAGTGTTTGGCGGTACTGGTAAAAACTTCCTAAACCCTGCGCTAGCTGGCCGTGCATTCCTATACTTTGCTTATCCTGCGTATATGTCAGGCGATGCGATTTGGACTGCGGTTGATGGCTTTAGTGGTGCAACTCCGCTTGGCTTGGCTGCGATGGGTGTGACGCCTGATCAATTCGTCGATGCTTATGGCAACACCATCACTTGGATGGATGCCTTCCTTGGTAATATGCAAGGCTCTATCGGTGAAGTATCAACGCTTGCTATCTTGATCGGTATGATTGGTCTTTTGTGGACTCGTATCGCATCATGGCGTGTGATTGCAGGCTGTATCGTAGGTCTGGTGGTGACTGCATTCATCTTCAACCTAATCGGCGGCGAAAACCCAATGATGAGCCTGCCTGCTCATTGGCATCTGGTCATCGGTGGCTTTATGTTCGGTGCGGTATTCATGGCAACTGACCCTGTATCAGCTGCTCATACCAACACTGGCCGCTGGTGCTATGGTCTATTAATCGGCTTTATGACTGTGGTAATCCGTGTGGTGAACCCTGCATTCCCAGAGGGCATCATGCTTGCCATCTTGTTTGCCAACTTGTTCGCGCCACTGTTTGACTACTTCGTCACCCAAGCCAACATCAAACGCCAAACTGCACGGAGATTAAGCCATGTCAGCCAAAAATAGTAACGCAAGCACCATTGTCACAGCATTGGTACTGTGCTTGGTGTGTTCGGTGATGGTTTCTGCTGTTGCTGTTGGTCTAAAATCAAAGCAACAAGAAAATGCTCGCCTTGATTTGAACAAAAACATCTTGGTAGCAGCCGATAAATACAATCCAGAAACTGAATCTTCAAGCGTCATCGCTGAGCGCTTTGATGACTTTGAGGTGCGTCTGGTCAATCTGCAAACTGGCAAATTTGCCACCGAGCAAGAACTGAGCGCAGCTGGCATCACCGATGTCAATAGCTATAATGTCGCTTCAGCAGCACGCACCCCAAATATGTCCACATCGCTGGATAATGACATTGCCAAAATCGGTGGTAAGCCAAATTTTGCCAAAGTCTATATTGAGCGCGATGCCGCAGGTGAGCTAAACCAAATCGTCCTGCCGATTCATGGTGCTGGTCTTTGGGGCCCAATTTTCGGTCTATTGACCTTGGATAAAGATTTGAACACCATCAAAGGCGTCAATTTTTATCAGCACAAAGAAACCCCAGGCCTAGGCTCACGCATCGAAGAGCCACAATGGCAAGCCACTTGGGTGGATAAAGAACTGTACAATGAAGATGGCTCAATGAAGATGGCTGTCACCAAAGCAGGTACAGCACGCGAAGGCCAAGTCGATGGCATCAGTGGCGCGACTTTGACCATCCGTGGTGTGAATAATCTGCTACAGTTTTGGATGGGCGACAATGGCTTTAAGCCATTCCTTGACAACCTAAAAGCCGGCACGGCTGGTAATGGCGAAGGAGCGTAATCATGGCTGATATCAAAAGCATCTTAACGACGCCGATTTTTAATAACAACCCGATCGCCCTACAAATTCTGGGCATCTGTTCGGCATTGGCAGTCACCACCAGCGTGGCAAACGCTCTGGTGATGTGTATTGCCCTTACTCTGGTCACGGCATTTTCGAGCTTTTTTATCTCGATTATCCGTAACAAAATCCCATCATCGATCCGTATTATCGTGCAGATGGTCATCATCGCATCGCTGGTGATCGTGGTCGATCAGATCCTACAAGCATTCGCTTATGAAATCAGCCGCTCACTGTCGGTCTTCGTCGGTCTGATCATCACCAACTGTATCGTCATGGGTCGCGCTGAAGCCTTCGCGATGAGCAACCCACCAATCCCAAGCTTCCTAGATGGTATTGGTAACGGTTTGGGCTATTCTGCGGTATTGATCTTCGTTGCCACCATCCGTGAGATCATCGGTAATGGCACATGGTTTGGCATCACTTTGCTTGAAAAAGTCACCGATGGCGGCTGGTACATTCCAAATGGCCTACTGCTATTGCCACCATCGTCATTCTTTGTCATTGCAGCGTTCATTGCCATCGTGCGCATCTGGAAAAAAGAGCAGCAAGAGCCTGCAGAGTTTGTGATGAAGCCACAATCTAAAGGCATGGGAGGCCACTAATGGGACACTATATTAGCCTATTTATTACCTCGGTATTTATCGAGAACATGGCACTTGCCTTCTTCTTGGGCATGTGTACCTTTATTGCGATTTCAAAGAAAGTCTCAACCGCCATCAGCTTGGGTATTGCTGTTGTTGTCGTTATGGCGATCACAGTACCGCTTAATAACCTTTTGTACCAATATCTGCTAAAAGATGGTGCTTTGGCATGGGCTGGCTATCCTAATGTTGATCTGAGTTTCTTGGGTCTGTTAAGCTATATCGCACTGATCGCTGCTACCGTACAGATCATGGAGATGTTCTTAGATAAATATGTACCGAGCCTTTATAACGCCCTAGGTGTCTTCCTACCGCTGATCACCGTAAACTGTGCCATCATGGGTGGCGTACTGTTCATGGTTGAACGCGATTATAACTTTGGCGAGTCGATCGTCTATGGTATCGGTTCGGGCCTTGGTTGGGCGCTTGCGATCGCAGCACTGGCTGGTATTCGCGAGAAACTCAAGTACTCGGATGTGCCTGGACCGCTGCGTGGCCTTGGCATCACTTTTATCACGGTTGGCTTGATGTCGCTTGGCTTTATGTCATTCGGCGGCATGTCGCTATAAGCAATTAGGAGAAAAGTATCATGGAATTTGGTACCGCATTTGGCGGCGTTGCCATGTTTACCGTCATCATCATGAGCTTAGTTGCTGTTATTTTGGTGGCACGCTCAAGATTGGTAAACAGTGGTAAAGTTACCATCAATATCAACGATAACCCTGACAACAATGTCACCACCGAAGCTGGTGGCAAGCTGCTGCAAACTCTGGCAAATGAAGGCATCTTCCTATCATCTGCTTGTGGTGGCGGTGGTACTTGTGGGCAGTGTCGTTGTAAGGTCATCGACGGTGGCGGCGATATTCTGCCAACCGAAGAAGGTCATTTTACTCAAGGTGAAATCCGTGATGGCATGCGTCTGGCGTGTCAAGTCGCTGTTAAACAAGACATGAAAATCGAGATCGATCCTGAATTCTTTGATGTCAAAAAATGGGAATGCGAAGTTATTTCTAATGACAATGTGGCAACCTTTATTAAAGAACTGACACTGAAGATTCCTGAAGGTGAAGTTGTGCCTTTCCGCGCTGGTGGTTATGTGCAGCTCGAGGCACCGCCGCACACTGTGCATTATAAGGACTTCGATATCGCCCCTGAATACCACGAGGATTGGGACAATTTCAACCTGTGGCGCTATACTTCTAAGGTGGATGAACCTGTCATCCGCGCCTATTCGATGGCGAACTATCCAGAAGAAAAAGGCATCATCAAGTTCAACATCCGTATCGCAAGCCCACCACCGCGCGGCCCTGAAGGCATCCCACCAGGCAAGATGTCATCATATGTCTTTAGCCTAAAACCAGGTGACAAAATCACCGTATCAGGCCCATATGGTGAATTCTTCGCCAAAGAGACCGATGCTGAGATGGTCTTCATCGGTGGTGGTGCAGGTATGGCACCGATGCGCTCGCACATCTTTGATCAGCTAAAACGCCTAAAATCGAAGCGTAAAATCAGCTTCTGGTACGGTGCGCGTTCGAAGCGCGAGATGTTCTATGTCGAGGATTATGATGGTCTGGCAGCTGAATTCGATAACTTTGAATGGCATGTCGCGCTATCTGACCCACAACCAGAGGACAACTGGGAAGGCTACACAGGCTTTATTCACAATGTGCTGTATGAAAACTATCTAAAAGATCATCCAGCACCTGAAGATTGTGAGTTCTACATGTGTGGACCTCCAGTGATGAATGCCGCTGTGATCTCGATGCTCAAGTCTTTGGGCGTCGAAGATGAAAACATCTTACTCGATGATTTCGGTGGCTAAACCCATCACCTTAAAAAATCCGTCAAGCATGCTTGGCGGATTTTTTATGCATCAATGATGGGTTTGAAAGTCATCTTATACAGCAAGCGCTCACAACAAGTAGCATAATGTCATTAGCAGTGATCATCAGGATGTAAAAGTATTAAAAAAGCGCCATGATAACATGACGCTTTTTTAATGGGATTTGCTGGCTTATAAGAAGCTTGGCAAGTGTCTTGCCGGATCGCTCTCGCGAGCTTTTTCAGCATCTTCAACACTCAGTCCCAATGCCGCTGCCACGCCTTTGGCATAGTCAGGATGGCATTTGTTACAGTTGCGGATATGACGATATTTGATGAAGTCTGGTGCATCACCCATCGCGCGTGCTGTATTGCCAAACAGTGCTTGCTTTTGTTCATCATTCATCAGATTAAACAAGGCGCGTGGCTGGCTGAAATAGTCATCATCATCTTCACGGAAGTTCCAGATCTTGGCATCGCCATTGATTTTCAATGGTGGTTCAGCGAATTCTGGTTGATCTTGCCATTGGCCAAAGCTGTTTGGCTCATAATGTGGACGGCCACCATAGTTGTCGCCGACACGGCCTTGGCCATCGCGCTGGTTGCTATACACTGGGCAGCGCGGTGCATTGACTGGGATTTGATTGCGGTTGACGCCCAGACGATAGCGCTGTGCATCGGCATAGTTTACCAAGCGTGCTTGCAGCATGCGGTCTGGCGAAACGCTGATGCCAGGCACCAGATTGCTCGGTGCAAAGGCTGACTGTTCGACATCCAAAAAGAAGTTCTCTGGATTGCGGTTCAGCTCAAACTCACCCACCTCAATCAGCGGATAATCACCTTTTGGCCATACTTTGGTTAGGTCAAATGGATGATAAGGCACAGTCTCAGCTTCTGCCTCTGGCATGATCTGAACATACATTTTCCATTTTGGGAAATCGCCATTTTCAATGCTCTCGTACAGATCGCGCTGGCTGCTTTCACGGTCTTTGCCCACCAAAGCTTCTGCCTCAGCGTCGGTCAGATTCTCGATGCCTTGCTGGGTGCGAAAATGCATTTTGACCCAAAAGCGCTCGTTATTGGCATTGATAAAGCTATAAGTATGAGAGCTAAAGCCGTGCATGTGACGGTATGACTTCGGAATACCGCGATCACTCATCACGATGGTCACCTGATGGAACGCCTCAGGCACCAATGTCCACCAGTCCCAGTTATTAGTCGGACTGCGCATGTTGGTGCGTGGATCGCGCTTGACCGCTTTGTTCAAATCGGGGAATTTTTTTGGATCGCGGATAAAGAACACAGGGGTGTTATTGCCCACCATATCCCAGTTACCCTCTTCGGTGTAGAATTTCAGCGCAAAGCCACGAATATCGCGTTCAGCATCAGCAGCGCCACGCTCGCCTGCCACCGTGGTGAATCGGGCGAACATTTCGGTTTTTTTGCCCACTTCACTGAACATTTTGGCGCGGGTGTACTGGGTGATGTCGTTGGTGACAGTAAAAGTACCAAACGCACCTGAACCTTTGGCATGCATACGGCGCTCTGGGATGACTTCGCGAGCAAAGTCAGCCAGCTTTTCGTTCAGCCACAAATCCTGAGTTAATACAGGGCCGCGTGGGCCTGCGGTCATCGAATCTTGATTGCTGACCACTGGAGCGCCATTGCTCATGGTCAAGCGAGTATGGTCATAAGGGCATTTTTTATCGCTCATCGCGGATTCCTTTTTTTGGTGGTTGATCATTGGCAAGTGTCTGCCAATCGGGTGTATTTGTATTATTGCAGTTTCTAAGATTTAGTAAAATGATAATTTTAAATACTTTTGATTGATGTTATAAAACTTAAATCACATGCCATCGCACAGATGTCCAATTTTTTTTCATCAATACACCCTTTCACCTTAACATAATTTAGAATCATTGAAAAGTGGTAAATGTGGTGTTTTGGTAATTGATTCATATAATTAATATCTGAACAATCAGACAAACATAACCGATTCACCACTAAAAAAACCACTTAAGATTCACTTAAGTGGTTTTTGGCAAGCAATCAGCCGACTTGATAGTAGGTTGCAGAGCCTGGGCCAACTGGCAGACCCAGCACAAATACCCAAACATAAAACAAAATCGTCCAACCTACCAAGAAAATCATCGAGTAAGGCAGCATCATCGACATCAAAGTACCGACGCCTGTATCCTTTTTATAGCGGATCGCTACCGCCATGATTAGGCCAAAATAGCTCATCATCGGCGTGATGATGTTGGTGGTGCTGTCACCGATGCGATAAGCCGCCTGAATCATCTCAGGCGCATAGCCTGTCAGCATCAGCATTGGAATAAAGATCGGTGCAGTGATCGCCCATTGCGCCGAGGCTGAGCCGAGCATCAAATTCACCAAAGCACAGATTAGGATAAAACCAACCAACAACAGCGGACCTGTCAAGCCAATGCCATTTAAGAAATTGGCGCCCGATACCGCCATCACCGAACCTAAATTTGACCAATTAAAGAACGCGGTGAATTGTGCAGCGAAGAACACCAGCACGATGTACATACTAAGCGAACTCATCGCCTGACTCATCGCATCGACGACATCTTGGTTGGTTTTGATGCTGCCTGTGACTTTACCATAAACATACCCTGGGATGGCAAAGAACACAAAAATAAACACCACGATGCCATTTAAAAAAGGCGAACCTGCCACAAGGCCTGTCTCTGGGTGACGCAGAATGCCATTTTCAGGGACGATCGTCCATGCCAACAGCAAACAGAAAATCAGCATACTTACGCCCGCCCACAGCAGACCTTTTTTCTCAAGGGGACTTAGGCGCTCGATTCTGGAATCTAAGACGCTTGGGTCATCGGCATCATTGGGATTGTATTTGCCCAAGCTGGGTTCGACGATTTTTTCGGTAACAAAATAACCCAGACCACTGACCAAAAAGGTACTGACTGCCATAAAATACCAGTTCGCCTCAGCACCCACGACATAGCTTGGGTCGATGATGCGCGCCGCCTCTTGGCTGATGCCTGACAACAAAGGGTCAACCGTGCCAAGCAACAAATTGGCGCTATATCCGCCTGACACGCCAGCAAATGCTGCTGCAAGACCTGCCAATGGATGACGACCCAGAGAATGAAAAATCATCGCCGCCAATGGGATTAACACCACATAGCCCAGCTCAGAGGCAGTGTTTGACATGATACCTGCAAAAACCACGACCAAAGTCACCATCTTTTTAGGTGCATTCATTACCAAGCCGCGCAATGCTGCCGAGATCATGCCTGAATATTCAGCGATACCGACACCAAGCAGTGCCACCAGTACAGTACCCAGTGGCACGAATCCTGTGAAGTTGGTTACCAGATTTTCAACAATACGCGCCAGTCCCTCGCCATTGAGCAGATTGACCACATAGATCATGCCATCTTCGCTGCGACCCTTAGCACCCTCAGGTCTTGGATCGACCACCGAGATGCCCATCATGGATAAGACCGCGGACAATCCCAAAAGCAGTACTGACATCCAGATAAACAAAATCACAGGATGCGGCAAGAGATTACCGAGCCATTCTACGCCCTTTAAAAAGCGTTGCATGCGCGTGCTGCTGCCTGCTTGATCAAAGTTATTGGGTGAATTTGATGAACTCATTACCCCTCCCTTTTACAAAGTTTAATTTACATAGATTAAATAAAAAGCACAAAGCTGATATATTATAGCAATATTTCAGACATAAAATCAAATCTGTCTTGATTGTCAAATTTTATAAACCTATGATAAACAATCACTTATAAAAAAACCTTGATCATCGATCAAGGTCTGGCTGGGCAATGAGTCATCAGGATTTGGCATCCTGTTCCGCCTCTTGGGTTGTCGCTTCGACATTGGCAATAAAGCTGCCGACTTTATGATAATTTCTAAAAAAGTATACCAATCCTTCATGCTTGGCATCGTTATTGTGGATGGCAAGGATTTTGCAAATAAACACACTGTGCGTGCCGACACGATGGATGGCCTCAATGGCACAATCAAAGCTCACCAAAGCCAAGGTCAATCGTGGTGCGCCTGTCTCAAGCGTCGCCCACTCGCCATGCTCAAACCGCTCATCAGAATCCAGACTTGATGAGAACACACCCGACAGCTCTTCTTGGTCTGCCGTCAAAGTATTCACGCACAACACTTGATTTTCTACAAAATGCTCATACGAGCGCGCTTGGCCATTCATACACACCAAAAGCGTCGGTGGCGCGTCAGTCACGCTACACACCGCAGATGCTGTAAAACCATGTCGGCCTGAAACACCATCTGTCGTCACCACATGCACCGCGCTGGCAAGCTTTGCCATCGCATCTTTAAATTCGCTATTAGTCACCATGTTCATTAACCATATTTCTAAAATTTAAAAACCGTTATGGCATTATAAACCATTCACGGTTTTTGTGGGGACAATTTGCCAAAATTATGCCAATTCTTCACGCACCAGCGCCGCCCCTGCTGCGAGTGCTTCAAGCTTGCCACGAGCCACAGAGCGAGATAGTGGTGCCATACCGCAGTTGGTGCATGGATATAGCTTATCGGCATCGACGAACTGCAGTGCCTTACGCAATGTCGCCGCGACTTCATCAGCCGTCTCGATGGTGTTGGTCGCCACATCGATCGCACCGACCATCACCTTTTTGCCACGGATCAGCTCGATCAAATCCATCGGCACATGAGAATTTTGACACTCTAGCGAGATGATGTCAATGCTTGATGCTTGAAGTTTTGGGAAGCTTTCTTCGTATTGACGCCACTCACTGCCCAGCGTCTTTTTCCAGTTGTTATTCGCTTCAATACCGTAGCCATAGCAGATATGCACCGCCGTTTCGCACTTTAGCCCTTCGATGGCACGCTCAAGTGTCGCCACGCCCCAGTCATTGACTTCATCAAAAAACACATTAAACGCAGGCTCATCAAACTGAATGATATCCACGCCACAAGCTTCCAGTTCTTTGGCTTCTTCGTTAAGAATTTTTGCAAATTCCCAAGCCAATTTCTCACGGCTTTTATAATGCGCATCATACAAAGTATCAATCATGGTCATCGGCCCTGGCAATGCCCATTTGATCGGCTTGTCGGTATGCTGACGCAAAAATTTGGCATCATCGACGAATACCGACTTTGGACGAGACACCGCACCGACGACCGTCGGCACACTGGCATCATAGCGGTTGCGGATACGCACGGTTTCTCGCTGATTAAAATCCACACCGTCTAGATGCTCGATGAATGTCGTCACAAAATGCTGGCGTGTCTGCTCGCCATCGCTAACAATGTCAATGCCTGCGCTGATTTGCTCTTGGAGTGATATCAATAATGCGTCTTGCTTGGCCTCACGCAGTGCATCGCCTGACAGTTTCCACGGCGACCACAGTTTTTCAGGCTCGGCAAGCCATACAGGTTTTGGCAAGCTGCCTGCGGTTGAAGTTGGTAATAATAAGCTATTCATGATGTGCCTTGTCAATAGTAAACTAAGTGAATGAATGATCGCTTGATCAAGCTGCTTGATTTTGGTTTTGTAGCCAATTATCCAAAATGGCTTGATAAGGTTTGATAAAATTCGCTTCGGTATATTTGCCTTGCTTGATGGCAAGCTCAGTACGCTCGACACGGTCATAGTCAACTTTGGTTAAAGAATAATCATCATAAGTCAAGCTTGGCTGGTACACTTCGCCTGCGACCGAATTGGCATTATAAATCTCTGGGCGATAGATTTTTTGGAATGCTTCCATCGTCGCAATCGTGCTGATGAGTTCAAGATTGCTAAAGTCATTCAATAAATCCCCTGCAAAATAAAACGCAAATGGCGCAACTGACTTTGGCGGCATAAAATAACGCACCGACAGACCCATCTTGGCAAAATACTCATCCGTCAACGAATACGCATCTTGCTTATATTCCACGCCCAAAATCGGATGGACATTGGTAGTGCGATGATAGGTGCGAGTGGTTGCAACCGATAGGCAAATCACGGGTGGTTTTTTTGAAACTTTGCCAAATTCATCAGAATTTAATAGGAATTTGAACAGCTCACCGTGCAAATCGCCATAGTTATGCGGCACGCTAAAAGTCGGTTTATCTTGATTATACTCACGCAGTAGCACGCTAAAATCATAATCACGCACATAAGATGAGAAGCTATTGCCGACGATACCGTCTGTTTTTTGGCCAGTTTTGTGGTCGATGATATAAGTTTTTAGCATCTCAATCGCTGGGAAAAATTCGCCTGCACCTGTCACATCCAAATCAGTTGAGACAATCTCAAGCTCTAGCGAATAGCGGTCGGCAGTTGGGTTGTCCCAATTTGCCAAATCATTAAATCGCTTATTAATCATACGGATGCAGTTTTGCAGATTTTCTTTACGGTTGTCGCCACGAGCCAAATTGGCAAAATTGGTGGTCAAACGCGTACTCTCGGCAGGGGTGTAATTTTCATCAAATGTGATGGTTTTGACTTGGCATTGAAATTGTGTGGTCATGTGGACACCTTTTATGTCATCAAATTATTCAAAAAATGGTAAAAATTTCGACAGGTGCTATTAAACCACAAAGCTAACATGAATAAAAATGATATATTTTTGAAAAAAGGTGAATATTTTTCATGATATGATCTAGTTTATTGATTCTATTAATATTTTTTATAATTTTTCTATTTTTTAGTCAAAAAAAATCGCCCAAGCCAATGACCTGAGCGATTTGTTATCCATGATGGATTAGTGATGATGACCACCAACGCCATGTGCATGGCCGTGTGCAATCTCATCAGCAGTCGCTGCACGCACTTCGACGATTTCGACATCAAAGGTCAGCTCAACGCCTGCCAGCGGATGGTTACCATCAACTACCACAACTTCGTCATTGACATCTTTGACAGTGACTAGCATCACATGGCCGTCATCAGTTTGTGATTGGAACTGCATACCCACTTCGATGCTATCCACACCTTGGAAATTGGCGCGTGGCACTTCTTGAACCGCTTCTGCGATGTACTCGCCATAAGCTTCTTCAGGCTTGACGGTGACTTTGAACTTGTCGCCTGCTGCCTTGCCAGTCATTTCTTTTTCAAGACCTGGGATAATGTTGTGATGACCGTGTAGGTACGCCAATGGCTCGCCACGAGATTGATCAAGGGTTTCGCCCTTGTCATTGGTCAGCGTGTAGTTAAATTTTACAACGGTATCATTTGCGATAGTTGTCATAAGAGATTCCTTACATAAATGTGCTGTGGCTGCTTTTGCCAAATGCCAAGCTCGCCAAAATCAGCAAAAAGTTCTCGCCATTATAACAGAAGTTTGGTCAATTTGCCCATCGATTACAAAAAAGTCGTTACAAGCTGTAAATAGCTCGCCAAATCATTGCAAAATCAGTCAAGTTTGCTATGATATTTTGCAATTCACCATAGATAATCATCAGGAAGTCACATGAGTACCCGATATCATATTGATTTTAAACGCTATTATGACCACTTATGCGATGTGCGTATGCAGTTTGTCACAGACATGGATGCACCCAGCTTATCGATGGTTACTTGGATTGCGGGCAGTTATTTGATTCGTGAATTTGCCAAGAATATTACTAAGGTTATCTACACCATTGATGGCGTCGATTATCGTGCCACCAAGTCAGATAAGCACACCTTTAGGCTCGACCATGCCAAATCAGGGGATGCTGTGAGCGTACAGTACGAAGTGTATTGTTATGATTTATCCGTGCGGACGGCATTTGTCGATAGTCAGCGGATTTTTGGTAATTTTAGTTCATTATTATTGTTAATCAATCATGACAAATATGCAGCTGCTTATGTCAGCCTGCATATTCCAACTGCCTTTATCCATCAGCATCCTGACTGCACAATCGCCTGCGGTCTTAGCCATACACTGACCAAACATAGTGATGGCTGGGTGTACGATCTCGACCCACTGCCTGCCTTTGACTATCTGGATTATCCTTTTGAAATTGGTAGGCAAGATGTGTTTGACTTTGCGGTCACAGACCGTGATGGGCAAGTTATCAGCCATCGCTCATTCATCGCAGGTCGCCATCAGTCTGATTTAGGCAGGCTACAAAATGATTTGCAAAAAATCTGCCAAGCTTATGTGGATTGGCTCGGTAGCACGCCGTTTGCTGATTATACCTTTATGACGATGGTGACAGGTAATGACTATGGTGGGCTTGAGCATATCAATTCGACAGCACTGGTCAGTCCACGCACTGATTTGCCAAGTATTGCTGAGCCTGCGATGCCAAGCAGTGATTATCAGCGATATTTAGGTCTGTGCAGCCATGAGTATTTTCACGCATGGTGGGTCAAGACAGTCAAGCCGGATGTGATGATGGATAATCCACTCATCGACGAAGCTTATACACCGCTGTTGTGGGTATTTGAAGGGTTTACGTCCTATATTGATGATTTGATGCTACTTCGCTCAGGGGTGATTGATCAAAAAAATTACCTAAACTTACTCACCACCCAAATCAACCGCTATCTACAAACCGATGGCAAAGCACATCAAAGCGTCGCCGAATCCAGCTTTGATACTTGGATCAAGCTGTATCGTGCTGATGAAAACACCGCCAATCAAGGCATAAGTTATTATAACAAAGGTGCATTGGTGGCATGGCTGTTAGATGTGACTTTGCTTGAGCTGACTGATGGCAAGTATCGTCTGTTTGATGTGATCAAAACCTTTTATGATCGCTCAAAAGCCAAACCTTATGCTTTGACAACTCAGTCACTGGGCGAAGTCATTGGTCAACTAATCGGCGATGATGCATGGCAGTCGTTTTATCAGCAGTATGTCATCGGCACCACACCACTGCCAATCCGTGAAACCTTAGCAAAATTTGGCGTGAGTAGTCAAACAGCTCATCAAACCAAACCTTGGGGTATGACATTGGATGAAAAATCATCAGGGCTAAAAATCAAGCACCTACACCGTGACAGCCAAGCAAGCCTAGCGGGACTGAGCTTTGGGGATGTCATCATCGCCATCAATGGACTTAAAGCAAGCAATGCCGTGCTAAACCGTCAAATCACCCATCAACAAGCCACCGGACAAACCGTGCAAGTCCACGCTTTTCGCCGTGATGAGCTGATGGTCTTTGATGTGCCTGCCGTCAGTGATGCGATACCTGCAACCACGCATGAGCAGCTAAGCTTGGCAGGTGATGGTGGTCAATGGCTGAATTTTGGTTGATCAACCATCAAGCTTGCACAAGTCTTATGCTTGCGCCCATCATCCACCAAATTTTGGTGGGCGTTGGCGTTTTGGCTTTGACATCAAGCGTCGATTTGATGGCATTGTTGACTGATGATGGCGAGATGAATGAGCTGATTTTGGGCGATCACTGATGCCCAGTTTTCTAAGTTCATCATCAGAAAGATGAAGCACGCGATAGTCACCCACTGCCAAATCGCTCAGCACCCACTGCCCTACCTGATAGCGAATCAATCGAAGACACGGTAAGCCTACATGAGCTACCATACGACGCACTTGGCGGTTTTTGCCTTCGATGATACTGATGGCAAGCCAAGCGGTTGGAATGCTTGCCCGACTACGAATCGGTGGTGTACGCGCCCACAGTGTGATGGGCAACTCATCATCAGCCAGATGCTTGACAGTCGCAGGTAGTGTTTTGCCATCTTTGAGCATCACCCCTGTACGCAGGGCATCAAGCTGTTCTGCACTAGGGATGTTTTCGACTTGCACCAAATAAGTCTTGGCGTGCTTGGCATCATATTTGGCATTGATGGCAGTCGGTGGCGTGGTGATGGCATGATTGAGCCCACCATGATTGGTCAGCACTAGTAAGCCTTCTGAATCCTTATCCAATCTGCCTGCCACTCTCAGCGACTGATCATCAATAAAATCCGCCAAAGTCGCCATCTTGTCATGATCTTTGCGAAACTGACTATGCACACCATAAGGCTTATTAAATAGCACGACTTTTGTCATTTTTGCCATCATATTCTCGCCACATTATAGATTATAAAAAAGCCAAGCAGTTTCCCGCTTGGCTGATATTTTAACACAAGATTTCGGCACTTTAACCGCTCACCATAGCCATCAACAGTCATTAAACCATTGATGACCTCGGTGGACAGTGATTATTGTGCAGGTTGTGCTGGCTGCTCAGTAGCTGGTGCAGCATCAGCTGGTGCTTGCTCTGCATTGCCTACTTGAGTCACAGTTTCGCCCTCTTGCTGTAGGGTGAACTCGATGCGACGGTTTTGGAAGCGGCCTTGCTCTGTCGCATTTGATGCAACTGGGCGATCAAAGCTAGCACCTGCCACTGTCAGACGCTCTGCTGGTACGCCTTTTGATACCAAGTAATCACGCACAGCAGCGGCACGAGATTCTGACAGATTTTGGTTATAGGCATGGTCGCCTTGGTTGTCAGTGTGGCCTGTGATGCGCAAAGTAGTCTGTGGCAGTGAAGCCAATTTTTGAGCTGCCAAATCAAGGATCTCTTGGTTCTCTGCTGGAATGGCAGTTGAATCAGTCGCAAAATTGATGATTTGTAGGTTCAAAGCATTGATCAATGCTGCGATTTCTGTGTCACCCTCAACAGTATCACCCAGACCTGTGATGGCTGCGCGTGCTGATTCGATGCTAGAAGCCACCGCAGTGTTCACATCCAGTGCAGGCTCAGCTTCGACAGTGAAATCAGCTGGCAGAATGCCTTTCGCGCCTTCAACCAATGATGCCACCGCTTCTGGAGTCGCTGCATTAAAGCGGACAGCGCGGTCAGTGATGTTAACGCTAGAGTTTGGCACGCCTTTCATCAAGCCTAGGATCGCTGGCAGATGCTCAGCTGCTGGCATGGTGGTAGCGTGTGCAGCTGAAGTCTCTGGTGTGCAGTTTTCGGTGCCAAATACTTGAGCGACAGCAGCGCGGATGTTGCCTGCCAACTCTTCATTACCCACTTGAGAGCGGCATGAGTAGATCGCTTGACCAGTCTCATCCACAGCCAATGACAAGGTCGCTGGTGCAAGGGCTGCATTGGCAGCGGTCGCATCAGCTGCTTGATTCTCTGTCGCTACTGGTGCAGCCACTGGCGCTGGCTTATCTTGGCAGCTGCGAAGTAGTAGCCATGCCAGAGCTGCAAAAATCAGCAGACCAATGATCGGCAATAGCGTCTTTAAAAAGCTGCTCTTTTCAGTTTTTTCGTAGTGTCTTTCAGTCGCAGCAGTATTAACATGTGTCGCTGGCTTGACAGGCTCAGTCACAGGGACTGTTTTAACTGGTTCGGTCACGACTGGTGCAGGTTTGACGGCGCTTGCTGCTGCAGTGCCTGCAAATAGACCGGCTGGTAGCAAGGCATAAGCCCATGCTGGCAGATGATTTTGTTCGTTGGCAAGTTCAGAACGCAAGAATGCTGGCACAGAAGCAGCACCTGCCAATTCTTTGATACGAGCCAATGCCAACGGTGCAGCGGTCGCAACGGCAGTGCGTGCAGTCACTGATGATACGCCGTATTCGCTTGACAGATGGTCGCTTAGTGTTGCGATCTGATCTTGGCCAGTAGAAACATCGCTAAAGGCGACATTCAACAAATGATGGCCATGCTCAAGCTCACTGTCTGGCAATGCATTGGCGCGTTGATAGACATCTTCGTTGCTTAGGCGTGCAGCGAACATCGCATAGAAAGTTTTTAGAAGATTGGTTTTATTGGCGGTGTCACCATCTTGGTTTTTGATCGCTGCCAATACATGCGGAGTAATCAGTTCGTGCAATTTGTTAATCAGGCTCATAAGTCGCTCCATTTTGTTGAGTCATTTTGCTAATTCATTTCATTCGCATCAGAAACAGACCGATACGGGTCTCAATACCTTGTTTATCCGATCAAGCACTCTGCCATCAGCTGTCAATTAGTAACATTGACTCAATCTGACAAATTCAGCAGTCAAAATCACCGTGCCTATCATCTGCGAGGTTTGATGATGCTATTGTGACTGATTTTTCACGCAGTTAAAAGCCCTTGCAACAATTGATAAACAAAACCCCTGACCAAAACTGTATTTAGATTTAATAAGTTACAAAACCTGCTTAGGCTATAGGATTATTATTACAAATCTGTAATAATACCGAAAACTCACTGATCATACGCCTCTTTTGCAAGCTTAGCATCGTGTTAGTAACATATGATTTGCTACGCGTTAAATTAATCACCAATTTATCAAGCATCGATGCTCGCTGCAAGGTAAATAGACATAGAATCAATAGATCACAGCAACTGATAAAAATAAGAATATGGCTTAAAATTTACACAGATGCTAAAGTTTTTTGGCAAAAATCTGCTAGACTAAACCTGTGTATTTAATTAAATTTGTTTTTTATTTTATTATTTAGTATTAATTATGAATCACACGACCGTCATTATCATCATCACAGTGCTGATCAGCATCGCTGCTTGGCAATCCAGACCGCTATTAGAGCGATTGATCTTTTATCCACCTGCGGTTAACCG
This sequence comes from Moraxella sp. RCAD0137, assembly GCF_002894025.1. Lineage (NCBI taxonomy): Bacteria > Pseudomonadati > Pseudomonadota > Gammaproteobacteria > Moraxellales > Moraxellaceae > Moraxella > Moraxella sp. RCAD0137. Next base: position 32,313 of record NZ_LTCC01000010.1, on the reverse strand, counting down.
TGGGCAGTACGATCGGCTGCTGACACACGGATTTATTCATGCTGATGGCATGCATTTGTTGTTTAATATGTTTACCTTGTACTTTTTTGGTCGGGTAATTGAGCAGTTTTATATCGCCAAATTTGGCAGCTTGGGTTTCGTCGGCTTTTATGTGCTGGCGATCATCGTCGCCATCTTGCCGACTTATGCGCGCAATAAGAATAATCCTCGCTACTCAAGCCTCGGTGCTTCAGGCGCGGTATCGGCGGTGCTGTTTGCTTATATTTTATTTGCGCCGTGGAATACGCTGTATCTGTTCGCGGTGTTGCCGATTCCTGCGATTGTCTTTGCCATCGCTTATGTGGCCTACAGCATCTGGGCGGATCGTCGCGGTGGCGGTAATATCAACCATTCGGCGCATCTGTTCGGTGCGGTGTTCGGCGTGGTAGCGACCATTGCCATCGAGCCTGCGATCATCGTTCACTTCATCGATCGCCTGCTAAATCCAAGCTTTTAAGCGAATAAAAGAACAAGCTTTGGCACCACCCTGACCCAGTTTTTGCTTAATTGCATTAGGATAAAGCTGTCTTTTCGCCGCCCAAGCTATGACTAAGTATGGCTAAGGTTGATATGAGCCATGCTAGGCATCATCAGCCCATCACAGCCATGCTTACCACGGCATGGTGTGGCTTTTGGCATAATCCTTAGGCATGTCAGCGAGTGTATAGCGCCATTTGGGACGCTTATCCTTATCGATTAATAGCGCGCGCACGCCCTCGGCAAACTCCCCTCGATCAGCACAATGAATCGCTACCAGATATTCCAGATCCATCACCGCGTCAAAATCCATCCCATCGATACGATGATGCAGATGCCAAGCGATAGCAGCTGAAGTCGGTGAGCCTTTGGCATACTGATCTAATGCGCCAGCCACATAATCAGAGCGCTTGATTTGAGTATCTTTGGCGATGGCATCAAATTCTTTTAATGACGACGCCTGCATGATCTGCGTGATCTCATCACGATGCGCCAGCAGCCACCCTGATGGCAGCATACCACGATCTTCGATGCTGCCGATCAGCTGATTTAGCATCTGATGGTTAGTGGCTGCATCATCACACCACTGCGCTGCCGCCAGTGTATCGATGAGCTGATCAAAGCCATCGCTTGCCATCGCAAAATCAGCCACGCCCAGCGCCAACGCATCAGCGCCATTAAAGCGCGCACCCGTCAGCCCCAAAAACAGCCCGATCCGATCAGGCATCTGTCCCAAAAAATACGAACCGCCAGCATCAGGAAACAGCCCGATCGTCACCTCAGGCATCGCCATCATCGTCGTTTCAGTGACGATCCGATGGCTCGATGGCACTGCCAGACCCATGCCGCCACCCATCACGATGCCACTACCCCAGATGATGATCGGCTTGTTATAGCTGTTGATCTTTTTGCATAAGTCGTATTCTGTGCCAAAAAACCGCTCAGCCACTGGATTTGGAAATGTCGTCGGATCATAGCCATGATACAGGCCGCGAATATCCCCACCAGCACAAAATGCCTTATCACCAGCGCCGTGCATCAGCACAGCCACGATCCGATCATTATCCGCCCAGTCTGTAAGGTGCTGATGGAGGCTTTGAACCATCTCGTAGCTCAGTGCATTCAAAGATTTTGGGTTATTCAGTGTGATCACGCCAATCTGCTGCGCGCTATCAAGATCAATGAATCGATGTGTAATCATAAGACTTCCTTGTTGATGCGTTGATGATGGCCAAGTCCACAGCCGTCATCGACATAAACCAAAACTTGGCATCAGCATAGACCATAAGCTTTTGGTGCTCATCAGCCATAATGCCAGATATTGCATTTGCCCTACCATCTTATCATAATTATCTTAGCAAAAACCATCCTTGATCCGATGTCAATGGTGATAAACTTGCAAACCAAAAGCATCCACGCACACTATCCTGATCTGGTCTTATTTGATGACCATGCAACAGCCGCGCCATCAATTTGGTTCAGTTGGCTTGTTCCTGCATGAGTTTTTGATTGGCAATTAGATTGATTCTGGACTGATATTCTTGGAATGCTGTCAATATTACCAGATTTTTTATGGTGATAACAAGGTATGGCGCATCCACTTAAGCTGACTGCACGAGCAACCTTTACTCCGTGGATGGATGACATCTGGGATCGGTACATGTATGAAAAACAAGATGCAAATTACTACTGGCACGGCTATCGGGATGTCTGCTTTAGAGTGCAGGCGTATATCAATGAAGATCCCAAGCTAAGAGACATGCATCCCTAAACCGCTTGATCAAGAACAAAAAAACCACCATCGAAAAGATGGTGGCGGGGTTGGGGTTGGTTGGGTTTATGTCTTAGCACAAACTACAGACCTTTGCTTTGTCGGCATTGGCGGTGAAGCCTTAACTGGATTAACCGCTACCTATCTAAGAGCTGGCATAGACACCCGCACCCCAGATTAATGGTGTGCTGTGCGCACCCTACTGTACTGCAGAGCTATAACGCTAAATTTTTAACAAAAACTCACCATAATTTTTCGGCAATAGAACTTCATCATAACTAATCACATCCATATCAACGGAAACAAATACTCCTTTTGTGGGTTTAAATATCTCATCAATATTATAATTTTTATGTAGCATTAATAGAAAGTTAAAATCATCGGTCTTTCTTATGAAACTGCCTGTCAAGGTATCAAAAAAATACAAATAACACAAACCACGAACCCAACACTTTAATAAAAAATCCAAATCATATTTATTTAATATTTTTAAATTATAACGACTTAAATTATTAATTCTTTCAATGGGTTCTTTTAGATCGAAAAAACAGTCATTAGAGATTTTTTCCGAGTCCTCCAGAGATATTGCATATGCCAATCTATCTATTGAAAAATAATCAATAAACATATTAATAAATTTTACATACTGTTTTTCCAACCATAAATAGTGGCTTAACATATCGCCATTTTTGCACTTTGTAACATCAGAAATGTCATTCCATACCTTATCTGAAAAGTTATAATCGGGTTCAAATCTAGATATATTATAAAAATTAAACACTACCAATCTCCTACTCTTTCTAAATGAATATTATAACTACCCAATCTTTCGTTAGTGCGTAGGTGCGTACAACACACCCTACCACTACGAGCTGAAGCGAAATGGCGATTTGTAAAGGTGCGGATAATTAGTTCAATCTGCTTTATTCAAAATATCAACTTCATCCCATAAGGGTTGCAAATTATGGCTGGCTAAATAGGTGCCAAAATCCACAAAATTCAATAAGTCAATATCTTGATTTTCAAGCCACATGGCTTCACATTCTTCACACAAGAAAATAACTTCATTAATTTTATTAATTTTTGCTTTAAGTAAGTAGGCTTGCTCACATCTTGGACATATTAACATAATACATACCTCTAAGGAACTGGATAAGCTGCAATAACTTGATTGGTGCCAGTGCGTAGGTGCGTACAACGCACCATTGAAACAGATTTGCTTAGCAACATCAACAACACGCTGATTTTGTTCTTCTATGAGTTTGACCATTTCTAGTTTAAACTCAGTACTGTACTGCTTACGCTGTTTTGTCATGAGAGATTACTCCTAGTTTGGGGTAGTATAACCTCTTATGGAGTGTCCGGGAATATTGTACTGGTACAGTGACGCCCGCACCCCAGATGAAGGGGTGCGCTGTGCGCACCCTACTGTACTGCCATATCAGCAGCCACATTGACATCTTCACCAGCATAGGCAGCAGTGATGCCTGCGATCAGTTTGGCTTGATTGATGAGTTTTTCTTTTTCATCTTGGGTTAGGGCGTTTGGATTATCGGTATGCCAATCACCCCACATCTCACCAATGGTAGCAGCATAACAATCTTGTTTTTTGATATTTATTTTAGAATTTAAATCGTTTAATCCAAAGCAACTGGCGGGCTGGCAATATTATCAACTTGCAGAATTGTGCCTAGAGGGCTGGCTAGTGCTTCAAAATCCTGAGTAAAGCTATCAAGCTCATAGAGATAACCATCACGATCAACATATAAAGCAATGTTGATCAGCCTCCCATCGGTATCATAGGCTATAGCCTCCAAGATATTACAGCCAAACTTTCTTATATTGGCACTATCACGGCAAAATTGAAGAGATCCCATTCCATCATCACTTAAATCAATCACATACATATCTTCAAGCGGCTTACGTAATTTGCATGGCATATTGTTATGTTTTAATAAATATTTAATAAGTCGAATCTCGCCTTGTTTTAAACGGCGTGGTATTGGATCAGGGTTGTTGTGCATCATGAATCCGTCCTATATTAAAATTATCTACGCTTCTTCTGTTGATGGAATATGTTAAATTAGTGCGTAGGGTGTGCACGGCGCACCTTAAAAGTATATAATCCATTGATATTATTCAGTTTTTTAAGTCAGGCTATGCAAACTGACATCCTTGTTTAGACAATCCATTCCAAACACCGTCCACATACCAAGAGCAAAAATCAAGCATCACCTGCCGCCATCCAAGATGGACTTTGGTATAGTATATAATAAAAGCCACCAAGATCATAATCAATCCAATCATCACCATCAGGATAATCAACATCACCGCGCACCATGCCGATGATAAATTTGTTATAATAAGATCAAATGGGTTATTTTAGGACATCTCATGTATTTTTTACTCTCCCCTGCCAAAAATCTTGACGAAAAAACGCCCGTGCCGCTGTCTTTGGCAGATCACTACAGCACGCCTGCACTGATCGATCAGGCCAGCACTCTGATGCAGACCCTCAAAGACTGCGATGTCATCGACCTGCAAGAACTGATGGGCATCTCCGCTAAGATCGCTGAACAAAATGTGCTGCGCAACCAAAACTGGACTTATCCCTTTGATGACACTGCCAAGCCTGCCGTCTATCTGTTCGATGGTGATGTCTATACTGGACTGGATGCTTATCATCTAAGTGAAGATAATATTCATTATCTTAATAAGCATTTGGGCATCTTATCTGGCCTATATGGACTGCTTGCGCCACTGGATTTGATGCTGCCGTATCGCTTGGAGATGGGTACAAAATTTAAGACACCACAGGCGGATAATCTGTACCAATTTTGGGGCGATCTCATCACCGATCTGATCAATGCACGCATGAAAGAATCTGGCCTTGACACCTTGATAAATCTAGCATCCAATGAATATTATGGCGCGGTCAACCCCGACAAAATTGACGCGCGCATCATCACGCCAAGATTTGAAGATCAAAAAAATGGCCAGTATAAAGTCATCAGCTTTTATGCCAAAAAAGCTCGTGGCCTGATGGTCAATTACGCCGCGACAAATCAGATCACCGATGTAGAAAAACTCAAAGATTTTGACGCCGATGGCTATTATTTCGTGGATGAATTGAGCGATGATACGCAGTGGCTATTTCGTCGCGATGAACAGGTTTGAAGATCGCAGGTTGGATTACGCCTTGATCGATCTTATCCAAACTTACAATAAAGCGGCTGATGGCTGCTTTATTGTTTTATGTTTTGGTTAAAATAAAAAGCATGGATGTCATAATCATCAGCTGATCCTACAGTGGCACAGTTAACTTTGCATTTATGCAAATTGACTTTGCAAAGTCAGCGCTTTTTTATCAAGATAACGCCCTTATAATACAAGTATCAATCAATCGATGGCCAAAGCCATCATTTAGGAGCGTTTTATGAAACAAGTAGCAAAAGTCTATGCAGCACCAAGCAAGCACTGGGTAGGTGATGGCTTTCATGTGCATGGTATGTTTAATTATCAAGAAACACATAAAAACCTTGATCCATTTTTATTGATGGATTATGCCTCACCAGAGCATTTTCCTGCCAATCCGCGTGCCGCACATCGCGGTGTCGGCGAGCATCCGCACCGCGGTTTTGAGACGGTGACCATTGCCTATCAAGGCGAGGTCGAACACCAAGATTCAGCAGGTGGCGGTGGCGTTATCGGCACAGGTGATGTGCAATGGATGACAGCAGGGTCAGGATTGATGCATGAAGAATTTCACTCAGAGGCATTTTCAAAGACAGGTGGCATGTTTGAGATGGTGCAACTGTGGGTAAATCTGCCTGCCAAAGATAAGATGACCGCGCCCAAATACCAAGCCATTACCCATGCAGACATTCCCGAGGTGCGTCTGGGTGATGCAGGCACAGCCAAGCTGATCGCAGGCGAGCTTGATGGTGTCATCGGTGCTGCCAGTACATTTAGCCCAATCAATCTGTGGGATGTGCGCCTAAATCAGAATGCTGAGCATACTTTTGATCTGCCTGAGAGCCACAACCTGTTGGTGCTGGTCTTGGATGGTAAGATTTTGGTGAATGATAAGGATGAGGCAGGTGCAGCGCAGCTGGTGACTTTCCACCGAGGCGGCAGTCAGCTGACCATCAAAGCGCAAACATCTGCCAAAATCCTCATCCTAAGCGGTGAGCCATTGAATGAGCCGATCGTCGGTTATGGCCCGTTTGTGATGAATACGCGCGAAGAGATCATCCAAGCTGTGCAAGATGTCCAAAGCGGTAAATTCGGTCAAATTCGCCCAGACAGCTAAACGCCTTGTCAAATAAAAAAATCGCCCATCGTACTAATGGGCGATTTTTTGTGGTGTCGATCCATTATACCGCTTGAATCGCAGTCAATGCGATGGTATAGACGATATCATCCACCAAGCAGCCACGAGATAGGTCATTGACAGGCTTGTTTAGACCTTGTAGCATTGGGCCGACAGCGATGACATTGGCATTTCGTTGTACGGCTTTGTACAGTGCATTACCTACTGATAGGCTTGGGAAAATAAAGACATTCGCTTGACCTGCCACAGGTGAGTTTGGTGCTTTTGATTTTGCCACACTCTCAACGACTGCCGCATCATATTGTAGTGGGCCATCGACTGCCAGCTCTGGCTTTCTTTGGCGTACGATTTCGGTTGCATTCGCCACCAAATCCACATCCGCGCCTGCACCTGATGTGCCAGTTGAATAGCTGATCATCGCGACTTTTGGCTCGATGCCAAAAGCTTTTGCCGAATCGGCGGTTTGGATAGCGATTTCTGCCAGTTCTTCGGCGGTTGGGTTTGGATTCACCGCACAGTCAGCATAGACGGCCACAGATTCAGGCAGCAGCATGAAGAAACAGCTAGAGACTAGGCTGTACTGTGGTGCAGTTTTGATCAGCTGAAATGCAGGACGGATGGTATTGGCGGTAGTGTGAATCGCACCCGATACCAAGCCATCAACATCACCCATCTGTAGCATCATCGTACCTAGCACGACAGTATCTTGCAGTTGCTCTCTTGCCCCTGCTTCGTCAAGCTTGCCTTTGCGACGCTCAACCATCGGCGCGACATATTGCTCTTGCAAAGTAGCAGGATCGATGATCTGTAGATCGCTTGGTAGGGTCAGACCTTTTTCATCAGCGACTTTTTGCACTTCGTCTTTGGTCGCAAGTAGGATACAATCAGCAATACCACGAGTTTGGCAAATCACCGCTGCTTCGACAGTGCGCGGCTCTGCCCCCTCTGGCAAAACAATGCGTTTTTTGGCAGCTTGGGCGTTTTTGACCAGCTCAACACGAAACGCTGATGGCGAAAGATTTGGCTTACGGCTACCTGCTTTGATAAATGCTTTGGCATCGCCAGCTGTGGCAACTTCGCCGACCACACGCTCGCCATACACTGCCTTACCAATGCTAAGTAGGGCTGCATTATCACCGACAAGCACCACATCAGCATCTAGTGCCAATGCCAAATCACGGTTGACTTGGTTTGCATAAGGATGCTGCGGGCTGATACCTGCCACGACCTTGATGTCATCAGCACTTTCGTTTACTTTGGCATACACCAGCTCAAGCAAATCATCCAAATTGTTTTTTGCCAAGGCTGTTTCAAATGCCGCTTGCTCAAACGACGCAAAAGGCAAAAAGGCAGTGTCAGCAGTTTTGGTTGCAAAAGCATCAATATCAAATGCTTCGACCGGCACAAGTAAAATCGTTGTCATAATATTTCCTAAATAAAATGTCTTTATCTAATTGATTGATTAAAACCAATCAAAAACGCACCGTCAAACAGTGCGTTTTTATGATCACAGACCAAGCACCACACGGCTTTCGCTGGCGATTTGGAATTCTTCATCAGTTGGGATAACCCACAGCTCAACAGCCGAATCCGCCGCATGGAAGCTACCTTCTTCACCACGGAACAGCTTACCGTTCTTGTCAGCATCGACTTTTGCACCGATATGCTTAAGCGCAGCGACGATGGCAGCACGCATCTCTACTGCGTTCTCGCCCACACCACCAGTGAATGCGATACCTGTAAATTCAGGCAAAGCAGCGGTTAGGCTTAGGATGTATTTGGCAGTGCGATAAGCAAACATTTGTAGTGCCAGTGTCGCATCTGCATTGCCTTCTTTGTCGGCAGCTTCTAGGTTACGCATATCGTTTGAGACGGTTGAGACACCCAATAGACCGCTCTTTTTATTCAGTAGCGTGTCAATCTCATCGATAGACATACCCAGTGTACGGCTTAGATGAATGTGCAGACCTGGATCGACATCACCGCTACGAGTACCCATCATTAGACCTTCTAGCGGCGTGATACCCATACTGGTGTCTAGGCTTTTGCCATCATAGACTGCTGTTGCCGAGCAGCCATTACCCAAGTGAGCGATGATCCAGCCGTGTGTACCTGCTTTGTCGGTCAGCTCGCTGGCACGGTTTGACACATAAGCGTGTGATGAACCATGGAAGCCGTAGCGACGGATTTGATGCTCAGTGTATAGTGCTTTTGGCACAGCATAGCGATATGCGTGTGCTGGCATGGTTTGGTGGAATGCTGTATCAAAAATCGCTACTTGTGGCAAATCAGGATAGATGCTGTTAATCGCACGGATACCAGCAGCGTTTGCAGGGTTGTGCAGTGGTGCTAGCGTGGTCAGCTCATCGATGGTCGCCAGTACCTCATCGGTGATGACGGTTGCTGATTTGAACTTATCGCCACCATGTACGACACGATGACCGACTGCCACAGGCTTATATTCTTTGATCAAATCTTCTAGGATGACCTTTAGAGCATCGGCATGGACGCCATTTGGAATCTCGATAACCGTCGCTTCGCCGTCTAGATTTTTGTGTTTGATGCGCGCTTCAGGATTACCCAAGCCTTCTGCCAAACCCTCGATACGGCTTTCGCCATCTTCGCTGATTAGGGCGTATTTGATTGATGATGAACCGCAGTTCAAAACTAAAGTAGGATTCACTAAGCTCATAAATGCTCCGATGTGATGGTAATTTGTTGTCAATGTCCATGTGGGTCAGTCCACCCACTTTATTGTATGGATAACCAAATAAATTAACCCTGATTGCTTGGATTGTCAAGCCTTAAATCTTAAATTTCATTAAAATATTCCGCCATTTTGTCGATTGGTCGCTGTTTGTGTGAGATTTTTTGATGATATCTGTGCAAAATTATAACAAGTATTTGATTTTTCATCAGTTATTTTATTGCCAAATCATCCTGTGGCGATGAAAAATTTTGCCTGATTTTTACGCCCAAGCGATGCTAATTTATGCTAAAATGTCCTGATTTTTAATTACCCAACTCATCCGAACGATGCGGATGTATCCGATGGAAATAAGCATGATGAAAAAATCCGCTGTAGGGCTATTGGCTGCGCTGGTGCTGACTTTGACAGGCTGCGGTCAAAAAGGCGCCTTGTACATTCCGACCGAGACTTCACCGATTATCCATGAAGATGGCACGGTCAGCCCAAATCCGAACGATTATTGATACACTTTTTATTTGAATAGTATTGACAGATTATGATGAATTTTGTACCTGCAAGCCGCCTAAATGATGGCGTGCTTAGTATTGATGCCGCCGTTTTGGTGGATGCTTTGCCCTATTTTTCTTATGTGGATAATGTACTTCATATTGATGGTGTCAGTAGCGAAACTCTAAAATCAAGCTATGGTACGCCACTGTATGTCTATTCACGCCGTGCATTATTGGATAATTATCAAGCTTATACGCAAGCATTTGGCGAGATTAATCATCAGATTTGCTATGCTGTTAAAGCCAATTCAAACCTAGCAGTACTAAAGACCTTGGCCGATGCTGGTGCAGGCTTTGACATCGTCTCAAAAGGCGAGTTGGCTCGTGTGCTACAAGTGACTGATGCCAAAAAAGTCGTTTATTCGGGCGTGGGCAAGACACTTGATGATATCGAATATGCCTTGAATGCCGATATCCACTGCTTCAATGTCGAAGCACTGAGCGAGCTTGATAGTATCAATAGCGTGGCGGCAAAGCTTGGCAAAGTCGCTCGCATCTCACTACGCATCAATCCAGATGTCGATGCCAAGACGCATCCGTATATCTCAACAGGCATGAAAGATAATAAATTTGGCATCAGTCATAAAGAGGCTATCAGTGCCTATCTGCACGCCAACAGCCTGCCACATCTACAAATCACTGGCATCGACTGCCATATCGGCTCACAACTGCTTGATGCGCAAGGCTTTAGCGATGCCCTTGATAAGCTTACCCTCCTCATTGACGAGCTGTCTGCCAATGGCATCACGCTTAATCATATCGATCTGGGTGGCGGTCTTGGCGTGCGTTATATTGACGAAAACCCCGTCAGTGTCGATGACTACGCAAAGCTGCTCTTGCCACGCCTAAAAGCACTGGGTCTCAAGCTATACCTAGAGCCAGGGCGTAGCCTAGTTGCCAATACAGGCGTACTACTAACCAGTGTCGATGTGCTAAAACCAACCGAATTTAAAAACTTTGCCATCGTCGATAGCTCCATGAGCGAGCTGATTCGCCCTGCACTGTATGAGTCGGTGATGGCAATTATCCCGACAGATCTATCAAAGGCAGGCGACGAGAAAGTCTGGGATGTGGTCGGCACAGTATGCGAGTCCAGTGATTTTATCGGTAAAGATCGCCTGCTGTCCTTGTCTGTCGGTGATACTTTGGCGGTGACTGGTGCAGGTGCTTATGGCTTTACGATGGCGAGCAACTACAACACTCGTCCACGCCCTTGTGAAGTGATGGTTGATGACGGTACGCATCGCGTGGTGCGTCAGCGTGAAGTGCTGTCAGATCTATGGCGTGATGAGATCGCCTAATCTTAATCTCTATCGCTTAGTCTGTATCATAAATCCCCATAAAATAAGATGAGTAAGATCAATAACTCATCTTTTTTTGGTTTAAGCGGTGCTGATTTAATCGCGGTCAGCAACTGGCGTTCACCACCCGATGTCACGATTCAATAGCAGCTATCCCACCATCAAACCACCAAACTTAAACCCAAAAATAAAGTTGTTCTCATCGAATTTTCATCATTTGATCCCATAAAAGCATTAGCCAGTAAAGATTTTTCATGATAAGATAACATTATCAACCATTATAAATAAAAATAAGGATGGAACAATGCTGATCGAATTTACCAAAATGCATGGACTGGGCAATGATTTTATGGTCATTGATCTGGTCACACAGCGATTAACACTCACTCCCGAGCTGGTACGACTGCTTGCTGATCGTCGCATCGGTGTCGGCTTTGATCAACTTTTGATCGTCGAGCCACCTAGCCGCCCTGATGTCGATTTTAAGTATCGCATCTTTAATGCCGATGGCTCAGAAGTCGCTCAATGCGGCAATGGCGCGCGTTGTTTTGCTTCCTTTGTCCAAGCGCGTAAACTGTCGTTTAAGCAGCGTTTGCGTGTCGAGACTGCAAGCGGCGTGATTATCCTGACCACCGATCGCTATGGCTGGGTGCAGGTCAATATGGGCAAGCCCAAGTTTGAGCCTGACGAGATTCCTTTTGCCCCAAAAGCCATCACCAAGATCGGCAATGCCTACCGCCTCGATGTTGATGGCACACCCGTGCAGCTGTATGTGGCCAATATGGGCAATCCGCACGCCATTATCAAGGTCGATGATGTGCTGACTGCCGATGTCGAACGACTTGGCAAGCGCATCGAATCTCACGAAGCATTCCCTGAGCGCGTCAATGTCAATTTTGTGCAAGTCGTCAATCAACGCCACCTGCGCATCCGCGTCTATGAACGCGGTGTCGGTGAGACTCAGGCCTGTGGTACAGGCGCCTGCGCGTCCGTTGCCACTGGCATTCGTGAAGGCTGGCTAGATGAAGGTGTGGATATTCGTGCGCAGCTGTATGGCGGCAGCTTAGCCATCCGTTGGCAACAAGGCTACTCACTGATGATGACTGGCCCGACGGCATTCGTCTATGAAGGCGTGTTCAGTCCAGATGGCTTGGCGGCATCAGCAGGCATTAAGCTTGGTGCCGGCAATGATGCGACTGCATGAACAGACTGGCGCATCTGATCGCTGGTAGCCCCAAGCCCGAGCCAAACTCGGCGGCTTGGGGCTATCTGGCAGACTGGTGCGAAGAGCTTTATTTACAAAATTATTCTGCCAAAACCATCGCCACCTATCAACAAGCGATCGGTCGGTTCATCGAATTTATAGAGGCAGATCATCGCATGGGCGCAGATGTATTGGCGTGTACGCGACAAGATCTGACGCGCTTTTTTGGCACGCGACTTGAAGAAGATGGCATCAGCACCAGCAGTGCCAAGCTCACCTTATCCGCCATCAAGCGCTTTTATCAGTATCTGATCGACCAAGGCATCACCTCTCACAATCCCACCACAGGCTATCGACTCAAATCAGCCCCTCGAAAGCTACCCACCATCGCTGATGAGGCATTGATGCAGCAACTGCTTGATCAACCAATGCCGACTGAGCCTGCTAAAGCGAGGCTATGGGTACGCGATAAAGCAATGTTTGAGCTGATCTACGGCAGCGGCCTGCGCGTCTCAGAGCTTGCCTCGCTGAACATCGATGACATCGATCTGGATGCCCAAGTGCTACGCGTCACAGGCAAAGGCAATAAAGTACGCCAAGTCCCCATCGGCTCTAAAGCGCGCCAAGCCCTCATCGACTATCTGCCGCACCGCGATCTGTGGCAAGAGCAATACTCGCCAGCGCTGTTCATCAGTGAGCGACACGGTACGCGCTTAAGCGTTCGTGCCATTCAGCTGCGCCTAAAGATTTGCGCTACCAATGCTGGTATCGATCTGAATCTGCATCCGCATCTGTTGCGCCATTGCTTCGCCTCGCATCTGCTGTCTGCCAGCGGTGATCTGCGCGCCGTCCAAGAAATGCTAGGCCACAGCAACATCAGCACCACCCAAATCTACACCCATGTCGATTTTGGTGCCTTAACACGCGTGTATGACCACGCCCACCCACGCGCTCAGCACAGCCCAAAAAAGCCCTGATAAATCACTTTGCACACCTTGATATCAATCCTAAGCGTGATGATCATGCTTAGGACTATCTTTGGTGTGATATTGACGGCAACCAGCTCATTGCGTGGCTAAAAATTGTGATTTTATTAAAGTTATCCACATTTTTTTCCACAATTCATCCACTGCTGCCGTGAAACCAAAATGATCGATGATTTTGGAAAATATTTTGCCATTTTTGTCAATATTTTCATAAATCACAGAAAAAATATTTTATAAACCATTGATTTAATTATATTTATTTGTCATATATAAAATTGGTTAATTTTTGTACAATTCGTCTCCAGCAGTTGGTTTTATTGGCTTTATTACTTAAAATTTCATAAAATTTGTGGAGTTATCCACAGTTTATGGGGAAAACTGTGCAAAGCCATACTGCACAAGGCTTGAGGGTCTAAAGATGGGATTTTTGATTACTATTTATAATTAATTTAATAAATTTATATTAATAATTTGACTTAATCTATTTCAACATAACTGTGTATGTTTCACAAAATTGTCATCCATTTGTCTTAAGCTTGTCACGGTCAAATAATTATCCACAGCTTATTCACACGCCATCCACAGGCTTATACACAGAGTTATCCACAGCTCTGCGACAAAAAATCAGCCAAAGTGCTTCTTTGGCTGATGATGCGTATGGTGAAGTTAGCCCACCAGTTGCTTGGCGATCCAATGTTTGATCGGTGGCAAATTATTACTGATGCGCAAAGTTAAATCACGCACTGCTCGCATTGGCCGCGCTTCATTGGTAAACAATGAGACCATCGCATTGGTACCGTGATACAAAGGACGGGTGTGTGCTTGATGGCGACGGTTGTAGCTTGCCAATAAACGCGCATCGCCAATGTCTGCGCCGCGTCGATCGGCCTCTAGGATCATTGGCGCCAGAATGTTGGCACTGAGCAGACCCAGATTGTAGCCATGCGCGGTCACAGGATGCATCCCGACAGCCGCATCGCCGATGAGGGCAGCACGCTTGGCATAAAAACGATGCGCATGTACGCCCATCAATGGATAGTGATGTACGCTGCCTGCGATGGTGAATGCACCAAAACGGTCGCCAAACATCCGCTGCGCCTCGCGCGCCAACGCCTGAGGTTCAAGACTCAGCAGCTCATCGGCTTGGGTGTTATCCAGCGTGATGACGCAGTTGGTCATCGTGTCATGCAAAGGCAGCAATGCCAAGGTGCGGCCGAATAAGAAGCACTCTTGGGCGGTCGCGCCATTGGACAGTGGGTGCGTCACTCGAAACACGATCACCGTGCGACCAAAATCATGCATATCCGCGCCAATGCCCAGCATCCGACGCACGCTCGATAGGCGACTGTCCGCTGCGATCAGTAGCTTGGCCGTCAGTGATCTGCCATCAGCCAAGCGTACCGTCGCCGCTGCATCATCGGTTTTGGCATCGATGACAGCAGCGTCTGTGATCAAGCTTACATTATCCATCGTCGCCACCTCATCATAGACGGCTTTACGGATATTATGGTTGGAGATCAAATTACCCAATCGATCCAATGAACGCATCTGGCGCATCAGTTTAGGCACTTGAAAATCCAGTGAATACTCCAGATTGCCACTATAAACTTTGGCATTTTTAAGTGGATAAATCTCATCGCTTGGCAGTCGTTGCCAGACGCCGAGATTTTGCAGGATCTCTTTTGAGGTGTTCGTCAGTGCGATTTCGCGGCCATCATAGGCAGGATCTTGTAATGATGACAGTGCTGATTTTTCGATCAGTGTCAGCTTTAAATCCGTATCTTTAAAAAATCGGGCAAATGCCAGACCTGCAGGACCTGCGCCCACTATGATGATGTCGCTGTGCTGGGCGATGGTGCTCATATTTCCTCCGATGGCTTTGGCACTTGATGATTACTTGGTGATGAATATATTGGACTGCAAAATGCTTATTGTAAAATACAGCAAAGATCAGTCATTCTGCACAGAACTCTGCTCTGGACGCTGATGATTGGCAAGCTCGTGGCGCACTGCCATCTGTACCCACGCGCGCAGATCCTCAGACAGCTGACTCATATGCTCACCCAAAAACTCATCAATCTGCGTCGCCAAACTTTGGTTTAGTCGAGCTTCGATGTCATCAAAATCAGGCGCTGTCAATGCCTCAGGCTCATCGGCAGTCAGCGAGGTGGTCTCGATCGAGTGGATCAAACGATTGGGTTTGGCCTCACCGTCAGCTGATTCGATGCTGCTTGCCACCGCTTGATAAAAATCAGGATGCTGGAAGCGAAACTGGTCAATCGGCGCCTCGCTGTCAAGCAAGCTGATGATGTCATCCAGCTCATCATAAATTGCGCTGCGTGCAGGTGCAGGAGTGGCCAGCCAACGCTTGGCAAAATGGATGCTTGGTGAAAAATTACTCATATCTACCCTTAATCTATCTTTAATACTGCTTGTTATTGTAAAGCAAAATTCGGGTGCGTGCAATGACGCGGCTTTAATTGGGGAATTTTTGTTGCATGGCGTCGGTTTTGACGATGTCAAAGCCAGTTTTGTTGCTGTTTTCGATAATAAATAAAGCTTGGATACCTTCACGATTGGCAGTCGCCAGTGCGTCAGCATACGGCATCGCAGTCAGTGCCGTCGCCCAACCATCTGCCAGTGCCACGCTGTCATGCAGCACAGTGACGCTTGGTGCGCCGTCTGCTACAGGATTGCCAGTGACGGGATTGATGGTGTGGCTGTATCGTACGCCATCATATTCGACCGAGTTGCGATAATTACCTGATGTGGCGATGTGTAGTGAGCCATCTTTTGGCTGAGTCAGTGTGGTGATGGTGTCGCGAGTTTTGACTGAGCTGTCTGCGACGGGTGCATCCACTGCCAGTGTCCATGGCTTGCCTTTGTCATTTTGTCCAAGGGTTGCGACTTCACCACCAATCTCAACCATATAGTTTGTGATGCCATAGCTGTCTTTGAGTGTTTGGGCGATGACATCGACGGCATAGCCTTTGGCAATGGCAGAAAAATCCAGTCCAACGCCATCGACGGTTTTTTGGATGCTTTGGCCATTGACCACGACTTTATCCAGACCGATGACGGCTTTGGCTTTGGCGATTTCATCTGCATTTGGTGGTGACTGTAGGCGTTCTACGCTCATTTGCTTGCCAAATCCCCATAGTTCCACAAGTGGATACACGGTCGGATCAAATGCATGATTGGATGCTTGGTAGATGCTTTGGCTATCAGAAAGCACCTTGGCAAAATCGGCATCAATCTCAATCGGTGTGGCAGATGGCAGGCGGTTAAATTTGCCAATCGCGCTATCATCCATATAGGTGGACATACTGATATTGATGGCTTGCAAACGCTGATCAATCGAAGCTTGGATGGCTTTGGCATCGACGCCATCAGGGTGTTGATAGCTGATGTGGTAGCTGGTGCCCATGGTTTGCCCTTCGATTTTTTGATAAGTTGGCTGATCACTGCAAGCGCTGATGAGAGCGGCTGAACAGATGATGGCAATCGGGGTGTATTTCATGGGTATCACCTTGCTGCTTTAGTTGGTTTTTTGATAAGTGATAAAACGAAAATTCAGACCGCTTTTATCGCAGGTCTGTGTATCGCTTTGGCTAGTTTTTATAAAGTCATCAGTAATGATGGGATAATACGCATCGCCTGTGATATCGATATCCACATCGGTAATCTCAAGGCGATCAGCCATCGCTAGGCTCTGCTGATAAATCTCACCACCGCCGAGGATATAGATGGCGGACTGCCCACGAAGGGCGGCATCGGCTTTGGCTGCGGCGATGGCATCATCGAGCGTATGTGATACGACCACACCATCGTGATGAAATGTCGTGTCACGAGTAATGATGTGATGGCTACGGTTCGGTAGTAGGCGACCAAGTGACTCAAAAGTCTTGCGACCCATGACAATCACACCGCCTGTGGTAATGTTCTTAAAATGCTGTAAATCCGCAGGAATGTGCCACAGCAGCTGATTGTCCTTGCCGATACAGTGGTTCGTGCTTTTGGCGACGACATGGACGATTTTGATATCTTGGTTCATCTTATACCGCCACCGCTGCTTTGATGGCTGGATGGGATTGATAATCTTCGATCACGATATCATCAAAACCAAAGTCAAAAATGTCTTTAATCTTGGGATTAAGCTTCAAGGTACATAGTGGCAGTGGCTCACGGCCAAGCTGCAATTTGGCTTGTTCAAAGTGATTGCTATATAAGTGCGTATCACCACCTGTCCAGATAAACTCACCCACGCCAAGATCGCACACTTGTGCGATCATATGGGTCAGTAGTGCATAGCTTGCGATATTGAACGGTACGCCCAAGAACACATCGGCACTGCGTTGATACAGCTGGCAGGATAATTTGCCATCAATCACAAAAAACTGAAACAGCGTATGGCAAGGCGGCAGTGCTACTTGACCTGCTTCGGCAGGATTCCAGCCTGAGACGATCAGACGGCGAGAGTTGGGATTGGTTTTGATTTCGTTAATTAGCCAAGTGATTTGGTCAAAGCCATCAGCATTATACACACCATCGGCATTTTTGCTTGCACCAAAATTACGCCACTGATGACCATAGACAGGGCCAAGCTCACCTTCGGCACGACCAAAGCGAGCGGTCTGCTCAGCAGTCGCCCACTCATCCCAGATGCTGACGCCATTGGCTTGTAGATAGTCCACGCAGGTATCACCTTTTAGGAACCAAAGCAATTCATGAATGATGGATTTCATGTGGACTTTTTTGGTGGTGAGTAGCGGAAAGCCTGCGGACAGATCAAACCGCATCTGATGGCCGAACACCGAACGAGTGCCTGTGCCGGTGCGATCGCCTTTGTCGCCACCAGTTTCTAAGATGCGTGTGAGTAACTCAAGATATTGTTTCATCAGGCTTTTTTCCAATCATAAATGCGTTTTTGGTATGCCATCACCATTAAGATAATACCAAAAATAATCATCGGCAAACTGTATAATTGCCCCTTACTCATCCAGCCAAAAATCAGCTCATAACCGATATCTGGCTGACGGAAAAACTCGGTCGTAAAACGGCTGATGCCATAGCCAAGCAAGAACAATGCTGACACAGCATAGCGTGGGCGTGGTTTGGATGAGAACCACCACAGCAGGATAAATAGCAGCACACCTTCGGTCGCTGCTTGGTACAGCTGTGATGGATGGCGTGGCAGTAGTAGATAGTCGCCGATATTGGCAGCGACGCTTTGTAGGGCAGGATTGGCTTGTAATAATTCAAAATCGGCATTGGCCGCCTGCGGAAAATACATCAAATGGCTGAGGTCTGATGTCGAGACACGCCCCCACAGCTCGCCATTGATGAAGTTGCCAATACGCCCAAACAGCAAGCCTGTCGGTACGCAAGGTGCGATAAAATCCAGCACGGCAAATGGTGCTTTTTTATATTTATGAGCAAAATACCACATGGCAAGCAGTACGCCAACAAACCCGCCGTGGAAACTCATACCACCTTCCCAGACGCGGAACAGGTATAATGGATTGGATATAAACTCGCTAAAGTTGTACAAAATCACATAGCCGATACGACCGCCGAGAATGACGCCCATTGAGCCAAAAAATACCAAATCAGAGACCATCTCAGTGGTAAAATCGCTGCGATATTTGGTGCGATACCAAGCCAAAAAATACGCCGCCGCAAAGGCAAGCAGATACATCAAGCCGTACCAATGCAGCTCAACAAAACCCAAGTCCAGCGCCACAGGGTTGATTTGGGGGTGTAACACAGCCATAGATCATCCAGATAATAATTAAATTGCGCTTATTATAGCCCAATCAGCGGATTTTCGCCAATGCTGCTTCGGTTTACAGGTGCTGACAGACCATTTCTGCCTCATCATCATCGATTCTTTGAAGTGTGATCAGCTGCGTGCGGGTCAACTGCGTGATGCGCTCGTCATACACACTGCCATCTGGTTGGGCAGTCTCCGCCCAATAAGGAATCGCGCCAAGCCTTGGATCGTACTCAAACTTAAAAAGCTCAACTGGTCGATCATAAATTCTACCATCTTCAATCCACCAGTCACCGTTTGATCCATAGCGCGTCATCCCTGATATCGTCTCGCCAAACCACTCTGTCGTGAGTTTGGCGACATCATGCTGCACATAGGTCTTATCTGCCAAATATTCGACATGATAATAACCGCGACTGGCAAAATCAGCACCTTTATAATCATACTGGCACAGCCATTTACCCAGCAGCTGTTTTTCTTGAGTATTCAGCTTGGATGTATTTGCCCAAACCGGCGAACTGACCAAGACTAATAGCATCGGTAACAGCATGGATATCATACATTTTTTCATCACTTATCCTTAATAATTGGATACACCATCATAGCATAAATTTTGCCAATAGAAAAATGCCCAAACCATGAGATTTTGGGCATTTTTCTATGTTGGTCTTTTTGATTGGTTTTAGCTTAAGTTTATAGCCGTGTGCAGTTGAAATATAAAGGGTCGGACCCATCAGTATCATCCACCGTATCAAAATGCTTATCATCCAATCGGATGATTTTTTCGGACACAGCGATCAACTCATTCATCAACTCGCCAAAACCAACCAGCTCTAAGCGATCTGAGTAGTCCAGTTGTAATACCTTGGTCGCTTCCCAATGATATCGATCGCCATCAATCCACCAAATGCCTTCGCTCTTGGCACGATAAACACCATCAACATTGTCTTTACGAACCCGCCCAACTGTATCAGTTATAAAGCGGCCATCCTTTGATAGCTTGGCATGAGTATAAGTCTCTACATACTGAAAGTTATAGGCATCTGATGACCGATATTCAGAATGACACAGCCAGTCACCCACCGCCAATTTGGGATAATGTGCTGTATTGGCATAGGCTATAGGAATTGCCACGATTAACGCCAATCCCACCAAAAACCGTCTCATCAGTTACTCCAATTTACCATCAGTAAAATAAACCTATCATAACCAAAACGCATCACGAATGCAATTTTGCCCAATCATTTAGCCAATAAAAATCCCCAAAACCGTAAGATTTTGGGGATTGATTTGCTGCTTAAAAAGCGGATTTTACGATGCTTAATGTCAGGTTAGTGCTAGGCGGACAAGCGACGATGTACATCTAGTACATCGAGCGAACTTGGCGACGCAATAGCCTATCATGGACAAGTAAAAATCGTTCGAGTGCACGGCTGATGCTAGGCAGGCGAACGCAGGTGTACATGGAGTACATCAAGTGAGCCTAACAACGCAGCAGCCTGCAATCGGATGATTTTTTTACATCATACCGCCCATACCGCCCATACCACCCATACCAGCTGGCATTGGTGCTTCAGGTTGCGGCTTGTCAGTGATCATCACTTCGGTAGTCAGCATCAGACCTGCGACAGATGCAGCGTGCTCTAGTGCTGAGCGAGTGACTTTGGCTGGATCTAAGATACCCATCTCTAGCATATCGCCATATTCGCCTGTGGCAGCGTTGTAGCCATAGTTACCTGAGCCGTTTTTGACTTGGTTGATGATGACTGACGCTTCTTCGCCTGCATTGGTGACGATTTGGCGAAGTGGCGCTTCCATCGCACGGCGTAGGATATTGATACCTGCGTTTTGGTCGTCGTTGTCGCCTTTTAGCTCGCTCAAGGCTGCCAATGCACGCACTAGCGCAACGCCACCACCTGGCACGACACCTTCTTCGACAGCGGCGCGAGTGGCGTGTAGCGCATCATCAACACGGTCTTTTTTCTCTTTCATTTCGGTTTCGGTTGCTGCACCGACTTTGATTACTGCGACACCGCCTGATAGCTTAGCGACACGCTCTTGTAGTTTTTCACGGTCATAGTCAGAAGTAGATTCTTCCGCTTGGCGTTTGATAGACTCGACACGAGCATCGATGTCAGCTTTATTGCCAGCACCATCCACGATGACAGTATTTTCTTTGCCGACAGTGATTTTTTTGGCAGTACCTAGATGGGCGATTTCAGCAGTTTCTAGGCTTAGACCCACTTCTTCTGAGACAACTACACCGCCAGTCAAGATTGCGATGTCTTGTAGCATCGCTTTACGACGATCGCCAAAGCCAGGCGCTTTGACCGCACAAGTCTTCAGACCGCCACGCAAGGTGTTCACGACCAGTGTTGCCAATGCTTCATTTTCGACATCTTCAGCGATGATGAGTAGCGGACGGCTGGTTTGCATCACTTTTTCAAGTAGTGGCACGATTTCACGGATGTTGTTGATTTTTTTGTCAACCAGTAGGATAAATGGATTGTCAAATTCACAAGTTAGGCTGTCTTGCTTATTGGCAAAGTATGGGCTGATATAGCCACGGTCAAACTGCATACCTTCGACCACTTCTAGCGCATCTTCAAAGCCTGAACCTTCTTCGACAGTGATCACGCCTTCTTTGCCGACAGTTTCCATCGCTTTGCTGATCAGCTCACCGATGGTAGTGTCTGAGTTAGCTGAGATAGAGCCGACTTGTGCGATGGCTTTATGGTCGTTGGCAGGTGTTGATAGGTTTTTGATCTCAATCACTGCAGCACGCACCGCTTTATCGATACCACGCTTTAGATCCATTGGGTTCATGCCAGCAGCGACAGTTTTCATGCCTTCGGTTAGGATGGCTTGGGCCAGTACGGTCGCTGTGGTGGTGCCGTCACCAGCCACATCATTGGTTTTTGACGCGACTTCACGCACAAGCTGTGCGCCCATGTTTTCAAACTTGTCTTCAAGCTCGATTTCTTTGGCGACAGATACGCCATCTTTGGTGATGGTCGGTGCGCCAAATGACTTGTCAATCACCACATTGCGACCTTTTGGGCCTAGGGTGACTTTGACAGCATTTGCCAACACATTGACGCCATTGATCATTTTTTCACGGGCTGATACGCCAAAACTTACATCTTTTGCCATGAGAATTTCTCCATTATTTTAATTCAAATTATTGATAACTTATTAAAACCGATCATTAGGCTTCTAATACGCCCAATACATCGCCTTCTTTCATAATCAGCAGCTCTTCGCCATCGACTTTGACCGTCTGACCTGCATACTGGCTAAATAGTACGGTATCACCAACTTTGACATCAAGCGCACGCACGCCTGCATCGGTGATTTGACCATTACCGGTTGCGATGACTTCGCCTTGTTGTGGTTTTTCTTGGGCAGAGCCTGGCAGTAGGATACCGCCTGCGGTTTTTTGCTCTTCTTCGGTGCGACGGACAACGATGCGGTCGTGTAGTGGACGAATTTTCATAATAACTCCATGAATTTAAAGTTTTAAAAAGTACCGATTTAAAAAATCAATTTTAAAATGTTCTGTCTAGCTAAGTGGTGTTTGGGTGTCAAATTTCAAGCAAAAAAAATAAAAATTTTGCACTTTTAAACCTGCTTTTGGAGATGTTTTAATATAATCAATAGCCACTTATCGCCCATTAACATCGCCTTAATGACAATCAAACTGCTGTCAGATGGTTACATTTGTGCGTATTTTTGGCAAACAACTGGGGAATTGTTGCTTAATTTACGAATCTGTTGACATAAAAACCACAAAACGCCGCGATAAGCTGCTTGAAAATGTAACAAAATATATCCATTATAAAGACAAGTTTTTCAAATCATTGAAACTTTTGCAATTTGCAGAATGAATTATCGCAAAATTGGAGAAAATCATGACAAAATCAATGTTAAAAAAATTATTCGATCACAAAATCAATCAAAAAACGCGCAATGTACTATTGGCCACCGCTGCAACCACGACGCTTGCCAGCGCGCCAGTCATCGCGCAGGCGGCGGATCTGCCAGGCTATTCTGCAACTTATAAAGTCAGTGCCGATGGCAAAACTGGTACTGCCACGCGCACTTTGGTCAAAACTGGCAATAACTACAAATACACCGTCAACGCTCGCGCTGCCAGCATCGCCACCTTAAGCCAAACCGCCAGTTTCAGCCTATCAGGAGGTCGCATCGTCCCAAGCTCGTCATCGATGTCTGCTCGGATCTTGGGCGTAGGTAATACACATTCGGTGCAATTTAATAATCGCGCCAAAAATGTCGTCAGCACCTATAAAGGTAAGGCGACCACCATCGCCATGCCGCGCCAAGCGTATGATGATTTGAGTTTGGAGGCGCAAATCCGTCAAGAGCTGATCGATGGTAAATTCAGCGGCTCATATCCACTGGTCAAACGCACAACGATCGCAACCACCAGATTCAAAAAAGCTGGTAGCAGCAAAATCACTGTGCCAGCAGGCACTTATGATGTGGTGCGGATCGATCGCATCCATGATGACCGCGACCGTGCAACGAGCTTTTGGCTCGCTCCAAGTCTCAATTATCTGCCCATCAAAGTCAGCCAAACTGCCGATGGCAAGGTCATCTCGATGGAATTGACCAAGGTTAATAAATAATCCACTCATCAACACTAAGAGCACCAAAGCCCTGATGTATCATCAGGGCTTTGCTTTGGTGGATTTTTGTGATTGCGATTGGGCGTTTTGTTTGTGCATAGCAGGCAGGCGTTTGAGTAATAAGAATAATTGGCAGTTGATGATCAATAATAGCACCGCTTCGATGCACTGCACCACCGATACCGCCACTGGTGCCGCTTCATAAATGCGCAGTAGCGCCATTACACCTGCTGCGCCCAAATAAACGAGCGCCACCATGCTCACCCAGATCAGCGCATAAGGCGAATTACCCCGCCAGATAAAAGGCGTGCATAGTAGCGCTGGTATCAAGCCCAATAGCTGCACTGCTACGCCTGCCCAAAATTCAGCACCTGCACTCACCGACACAGCCAGCGGATAGAGGGCCGCTGCTGTCAATAGCCATACAGCCCATGTTGGCTTTAAGGCTTGGTGCATGGGCTTGGCAGGTTTGGTTGGTTTATTGGATTTTCTCATGCTTGACCTGCTTTACCAAGCTGCTTGACAAGCGTCGCAAGTCTTGCCCCTTGAGCGATGGCAAGGACTTTTTCATCTTGAGTGATGGCAAATTCATGGCGAGTGCCTGAGACATGACTTGCCCCATACGGTGTACCACCACGGGCGGTGGTCGATAGCTCAGAATGCGCATAGGGCAAGCCCATCAGCAGCATTCCGTGATGCAGCAGCGGCATCATCATGGTGACAAGCGTCGTCTCTTGGCCGCCATGCAGACTGCCTGTACTGGTAAAGACACAGGCAGGCTTGCCCTGCAAATCTCCTGACAGCCACAGCGACACGGTATTATCCCAAAAATATTTCATGCTCGCTGACATATTGCCAAAATGCGTCGGACTGCCCAATGCAAGCCCCGCGCAGCCTGCCAGCTCATCTTGGGTGCAGTATAAATCACCCTCATCAGGAATACCATCGGCAATCTGCTCACACACAGCAGATACCTTAGGTACTCGGCGAATTTTTACCGCCATGCCTGCATCCATCACTCCTTGGGCGATCAGATAGGCGAGCGATTTGGTGGTGTCTTTGGTGGTGTCGTATAACACCAGCACATAAGGGGCAGCAGTCATTGTTTGGCCTTTTTAAAAAAAGCATCAGCCTTGATACAAAGCCGACGCATCAATGCATCAACACTTATTATACCAAATATCCATCTTATACCAAACATCCATCACCACAAAACAAAAAAATTAAAGCGCTCATCGGTACACAAAACTCAATCCATCAACCCCCTACCCTCCAAAAAAGCCAAAATATTTACATTGTCTAAAACTTTGATACATAATTGCACAAATTTAGCCTGTAAAATTAAGCAATATTTGTTACACTAGAGAGATAGTTAGCAAATTTGCCAAGAAAGGATATTATGACAAACCTTCTCAACAAACTGCCTTTTGCTCACCATGCTTGGTTCATGTACCTGCGTTTATTGGTGCGCCATTTTATCGAAGATGAGACCCAACAAAAAGCTGCAAGCTTAACCTACACCACTTTATTGGCATTGGTGCCGATGTTGACGGTAGTTTTGGTAATTTTCTCAAGCGTGCCTGCATTGGCCGATCTGCGCGAACAGATGCAGCAGATGATCTCTGATAATCTATTCCCCTCAGCCAGCAACCAAATCGCTGGCTATATGCAGTCTTTTGTCGAAAAATCCAGTAACTTAGGCTTGGTCGGTGTCGGCGCGCTGTTCGTGACCGCCATCATGACTTTGAACACCATCGAACATGCTTTTAATAAAATTTGGCGCGTCCAAGACCGTTCTGGCGGCGCGGCCAGCATCATTCGCTATTGGATGATCATCACGCTAGGGCCTGTGATTTTGGCTGTGGCTTTTGGTGCCTCAAGCGCCATCCAGAGCGTTGATTTTTTGAATCGCCAGATCGGTGGCTATGGCATTGACTGGGGCATTTGGGCGTATGTGATCTCATTTTTCTTTACTGCCGCTGGCTTTATTTTGATGTATTGGTTTATTCCAAAAGCTCAAGTACCCATCAAAAATGCACTGATCGCTGGCGTCATCACGGCCATCTTATTTGAGACGCTAAAGCAAGTGTTCAGCACTGTGATGACCAATTTTACCAGCTATGAGGCGATCTATGGCGCCTTTGCCGCTTTGCCAATTTTCTTGCTATGGATTTATCTGTCGTGGAATTTGATCTTGCTTGGTGTTCAGATCAGCTACACCTTGACAATCTTTGAAACCAAAGAAGTACCAGTACGCCATCCTTTGCTAAGTCTGCTCGACATGCTAAATTTGGCTTACAAACGCTATCAAAATGGCGAAACCGTCAGCGAAGATGAGCTGCGCGGCATGCTTGGTCGCAAAGAGCTGCCAAAGTGGAGTATTTATTTGGATCAGTTGGTGAGCAACGATTTCATCACCGAAACCAAAAACAATGAATACATCCTAAAAACCAATCTGGCCACCATCAATCTGTGGCAGTTTTATAAAAGCTTGCCGTACCCACTGCCGATCAGAAGCGAGCTAGAACAGCTAGAGGCAGCTGATTACGATCCTTGGTTTGTGGAGCTGTATCGCCATCTGGATAAGATCGAAACCAGTGCCACCAAAGAGCTTGATATGCCTTTGGCAGCCTTATTTGAGACTGCACCACTGCGCGAAAAACAAGACATCGTTCGCATCGTATCCGAGGATACTGACGAGACTGGCGAGACCCATGGCTTTGATAATAATGCTCGTCGCACCATCGATGCATCAGGCAATTCAGTCATCATTCCTGATGGCGAGGCAGCCTTTACCGAAAGCCGCTTGACGAAGATTTTGCGCTTACTAAAAAAAGCCCATCATCTGTTTGGCCGTAACAAACAGCGGATCAATGAAATTAAGCGCTTTTTAGATAAATGATCGATCGATGACACCACTGCCCAGCTTTAAGCTTGGGCAGTTTTTTTGGGTGGTTGGATGCAAATAACGACAAATTATCAATCAATGATCGCGGATAAACCCATCGTGGATGCTGCGCATACTGGCGAAAATCTTCAGTTGTGCTATACTTATCAGAAGTTTTGCTTTGATGTTAAGATTGAGATTAATTTTAGTATAAAATTCACGGATGCGATTATGTCATTTGCCAAAGTCTATACCCGATCTGTCGTTGGTCTGCATGCGCCACAGGTACTGGTGGAGGTGCATTTGTCCCAAGGTTTGCCTGCACTCACCATCGTCGGACTGCCCGAAGCATCAGTACGAGAAAGCAAAGATCGGGTGCGTTCAGCACTGATCAACTCAGGCTATGAATTTCCCAATCGCCGCCTCACCATCAATCTGGCACCTGCTGATCTGCCAAAAGATGGTGCGCGACTGGATTTACCGATTGCAATGGGGATTTTGGCGGCCAGTGGGCAGATCGATGATCGAGTGCTTGATGAGTATGAATTTGTTGGCGAATTGGCACTCAATGGCGATCTGCGTGCCATCACAGGCGCGTTGTCAGTAGCGCGCGCCATCAAGCACACCAAAAGTGAGGGCAAGACGCGCACGCTCATCACCCCCGCTGCAAATGCCGATGAAGCAGCAAAAACTGGTGGCTTGACGGTGTTGGCAGCGCAGAGTCTGGCAGCGGTATGTCGGCATTTGGATGTGATCAGCGGTACCAATAACAATCAAGCAGATCTGTTGCCTGTCGCTAGCGCACCGACACACAGTCAAGGCGTAGTCTATGCACAGGATCTGGCAGATGTCAAAGGTCAGCATCATGCGCGTCGCGCGCTTGAGATCGCTGCGGCAGGCGGGCATTCGCTGCTGTTTACAGGATCGCCTGGCTCTGGCAAGACAATGATGGCATCTCGACTGCCCAGCATCTTGCCACCTCTGAGCGAAGACGAAGCCCTAGAAGTGGCAAGCATTTACTCCATCGCTGGCGTGGAATATCAGTTCGGTGAGCGACCTTTTCGTCAGGTGCACCATACCATTTCATCAGCGGCACTGGTTGGAGGAGGCTGTCAAATCCCTAAATTAATGTCATTTACCCAAAATAAATGTCATGAAGGGGGTGTTGCATGAGCAGTTTTAAAAGATTTCAAGAACTACCCTATCATCCTTACGAAAACAGAATTAACATTCATAAATTTCTAAATGAAACTTTTCTAGCCGACACTCCATATATTGTTAGTTGGTATGGCAGATTAACAAACAAACAAAATGGTAGTATCAGAGTCGAAGTTTATTTTGTTAATCAAGAAAATGAATTTTATACCAGAGCTGTGATACCTATTGAGCTTATTCCAAAGATGCCTATTGGCTCTGTTTGGATTAATGGGACTTGTAGCTCAAAATTACTAGCATTTAGCGACACTCTTGTTATGTTAAGGGATGTAGGGTATGAGGGTTCCGTTGATACAAACATAGAGTATAAAAATCTACACAATGAAGATTTTCCAGAATCCCTGAAAAGACATTATCATATTTTAAAAAATAAAGATAACAAAGGTCACAGTCGATTTGTTTTTCAAGACTTCAACACAATTCTAACCGTCCCTGCATCAATTAATGGTGCTGAGAAATTAATAATCATCCATCCACTAACATTTCTTCAAGCACATTACGGGGTGTCAAAAAGCATCTCAAACACTCTATTGGGCCACTTATGGGATGATGTTTGCGATATATTGCATCTTGACTATAGGAATCCATCATGCTCTGAATCGGTATTTATTCCAGATGAACTCTTGGTGGCTGATTCTGTATTTTTGTACCACCTCAAAAATGACCACCACGCGCAAAATGTGGTTAGAAAACTCAATGCTCGCGTTCGTGATAATTTCACCAGCAACCTAAAGAAACATGGGTATTCCTATAGCTATCTTAAAGTTGAGCCTTACCACAGTCAGCCTGTTCACCTGCTATGCAATTACATTGCTATTGATGACAAAACACTTCTTTGTACCGAAATTACAGGTATATCAATGCCACAAGGCGAAACGGTTTTTTATGATGTGGATAGAGCAAAACGCACAGCTAGTGGGGAGTGCAACCGTCCCAAAAGCAACACTGTCAAAATTTTAATGCATGACATCGCGAACAATGAAATCATGCTAAAAGATGAAACGGCTGATAATCGAAATGTAGCTGTCGTCAGACAGGGAATACAGACCGTGGGCGATGCACGAGCAATAGCTCGAAATCAAAATATCAGTTTAGAGGAACAGTTGCGTGCAAACACCACAAAAGTTGTAATGGAGCCACCACCTGAAGGATATACCGATGGCCATAGAATTGGCGCAGGTGGCAATACCGGCCTGCTTCAAGTTACGCTGGTTGATAGCGAAAAAGATGAATTTGGTATAACTGGATTTGACAGTCAATACCAAAGACTTTTGAAGTATGCACAACATCTCAAGCAGAATGCTAATTCTCACGGTTATCATGAAGTGAAGATTGATTGCTGCGATAAACTCGGGGAAAGGCAAGGTGAGATAGTTAAACCGATTGTTCTTAACCAAAGTGGTTTTCCGCGGTCTGTGTACATTCTTAGATTGCAGATTGATAGTTCTATTTACTACTTCCTGGATTGCGAATCTCGTGACAAACAAAGCTCAAGTGGAGTTGTTGTTAAGGTTTTGGACGAAGAGAGGTTTCTACTTGATTGGGACAGAGGTTATACGCTTAAAATGCTGGTAAATATACTCGAAGATAATAAGGGCCGTCTTGAACAAAGCATTTATGATGAGTTTGGTGTTAACGGGGTAAAAGCAAGCAATATTATTGTGGCCAAGTATAAACACATGAATGAGGAAACGAGTGATTGGGTTCTTACTGGGTTGAGGAAATTGAAATTTTAAATAAAAACTTACAAGACTAGACGCATAGGTTTGTTAATTATGAAAAAAACAACGCACACTCACACATATGGTATTACATCCAGCATGTTAAAAAGTGCTAATCTTAGCCAAAAAGAATTTTTGCAAATCATGTTCGACTACGAAAGAATCAAGGGTGATATCGAGCATGAGCTTGGTCGTTTATTTTGGGAGTTTTCTCGAGTTCAGGATGATATTGGTATTAATTCAATCAAAGCTAGAGCAAAGGATCCATCACACTTAGCTGAGAAAATCATTCGCAAGCGAAAAGAAAATAAAGGAAAGAAAGGTAATCCCTGGGTTAGACTGAATGTCGATAATTACCGACAGGTGGTTACAGATTTGGGAGGTTTGCGTACCATCATGCTTTTTAAGGAGAATTGGCCAGCCGTTCATCAACATATCATTGATAAATATGGGCACCGGTTAAAAGAAGATCCCGTATATAACGCACCAGAACATCTAGATTTCCCCTTTCAAGAATCTTATATCAACAACCCTATTTCAGAAGGTTCTAAATTTAAACTAAGACATATTAAAACCAAAAACGGATACGCCTCAACTCATTATGTAATCAAAAGCGAATGTATTGAAGGGGTGTATTTTGAGATTCAAACAAGAACAGCTGCAGAAGATCTTTTTGGGGAGATTAGCCATAAGGTCAGATACCCTCATTATCAGGATGATGATGAAATCACTGAATCAACAGTGACGCTAAGCAGTAAAATATCATCCGTTGAAAAACACATTTCCTCAATGTATAAACTACATAGCAGCAAAAATATGGATGATGAGGCGGGTGTTCGGGGTGAAATTATTCAACAATTAGATAAAACAAGCAACCAAGAGGCAAACAACAGCAAACAAAAAGTCTCAAGATGGGATATTTCAGCACTTAGAGAACAATTTTTAAGACATGATAAGTTGCTTACAAGAACAATCGCATCTGCATCAGCTATTCCAAAGTTGGAGTCTCAATTGCAAATTGTGTTAAATAACGCCAAATTATCTGATGTGTCACAACTAGGAACAGCGGTAAAAGCTCTGCGAACAAGTGCAAATATACAGGAGGTTATAAACTCAAATGCAAAGCTAAGAATACAACCCGAGGTTGCGTGCGTTTTGCAAAATGCAATGAAAAATCAGCAGTCTATAGCCCAATTTTATAACTATAATTCACCCAATATAGATAAACTTGGTACAGCAATCAATGAGTTTCAGAGAACCTTCAAGGAACAGGAGGCTCTTCGAAAACAGTTTTTGGATTCTATGAGTGTTTTTAAGCGTTTTAAGTCAGAAGAAGAATGTGAATGACCTCATAAAAAAACACCCTAAAAGCTTAGCTTTTAGGGGTTATGCACACAAATGGGTCTATATTTAACAGCCACCCTGTACCAGTACACCCATTAAAAAAGCTTATTTTGTAAGTTTGGGTCTGAACTAGTACATTTTAACCATCCCATCTCTCCGTCTTTTGTAGCATTTTCACAAACCCAGGTTTGGCATAACGGAGACTAAAAGTTGTCATTAGATGTTATTTTCCGTTAATTCCCCCAGCATCAAAAGATATAGATAGCTAATTTTCTTTTTGATTGCATTGATTTTTACCTCATCATTGTATTCTTTATGAGCTTGTTTTGACAAAGCTACAATTTTGTTTTGAAACTCCTGTAAGTCTTTATTACCATATAGTGGTATTTGGTAACGCGGATGAATAGGAAATGAGCGTGAATCCGATGATATTTTGACAAACTCACAAACAATGTCACAATTAATAATACCAGAGATATAGTACGCCTCATCTAGACTAATGTAACTACCGTCTGGTCGTTGTGATATTGTGACGGCGTGGTTTTGGAAGATAGGCGCTTTATACTCACCCCAAGGCATCAAAAGTGGTTTGGCAACACACGCAACATTCTTAGTATTGTCTCTAAAAGCAACATGGTAAGGTGCAAAAGTGTAATCACCAACTCTTGCCATTGAATAAAATGGTACACTCTTACCATTTATGATTCTTTTACTATAGGCATTTTGTGCTTCAAAAGTTTGTTTGTAATTTAAAAAGTGTTTGAGTAATTTTGGGGATTTTTTTCTCAATATGATTTCATCGACCGCTACACGCTTACTGATTTCTTCATCATAGGCAAAAGGAACAATATACTTACTGTCGATATGAAACGGCGTTATGTCAACTCCTCTTACCAAAGGGTGCAAATATTCTTTCTCAACGAATATTTGCATTTGAGGGATTTTAAACTTGGACTTTTTGAACTGACCATTTTTTAGAGTAACGGCTTGCTCATTATGGAAACCCTTTTCTTCATACTCATAGAGCATAAGTTCTAAAGGGTAAATTTCAACACCTTCTCGACCTTTATAGTCAGATTGTTTTAAAGAAATTAAATTAATCCTATCTATAGTTACTTTAGGGTCTTGGTCTTCAATATTATAAAATATTGAAAAATTAGTAGTCTCAGTATTGCTTTGAAAAGCTATTCCACTATGTACCGTAAAAGAACTTTCAAAATTTAGCCATTCTAATTGTACCGGTCAACTATTTTCAAACAACCCCTAAGAGGGTTTTGTTAAAAAACTGTCGTTCTTTTTCAACAGGGCTTAGGTAGTTATTAAAGCTGTGGGGTCTGAGTTGACTGTAATAGCCA